>CAYZRH010000016.1:0-39253 GCA_964480805.1 uncultured Desulfurococcaceae archaeon | reverse complement strand
CCCTCGGGAGCTCAGCGGTCACCGATATATTTACTAGTTCTTCTTAGTTTATAAATTATACCGCCTCAGCCTACCTCATAGCCTTAAAAGGGATAAAAGAATATAGAATGATATAGAAAGCTACAGATTAATGTTTCTGCCCCAGGTGGTAGGGATACACGGCAAGGACTACGTCAGGATAAGGGTTCATGGAGCTAGTACCAAGACAGCAGCATGGGCTTGGATACCAAGAGAGCTCCTAGAGAAACTAGCTGGTAAGCCATTACCATATACACCCGGTGGCCTTAGGGCTAGGCTCCGGAAAGCTGGTGTGGTTTCACCAACATACGTCAGGAGCTTCTGTTGGCAAGTAGCTAAACAGTTGATTGGACACAATCTAGCTCTTCTACTTTAGGGAAGAGTTGGAGAACTAAAGAAATATACTACGGCAAAAAGCTATGATGATCTAGTATTTCAGTTAGATGAGAAATACACTGTATGGAAGGAATTCATAGACAGGCTTATCCAAGACTCCATCGAGGATGTTGAAAACAGTATAGTACGTGCAAAGAAGATTAGGGAGCATTATAGACTTATAATCCCCATATAAAGCTTTAAACCAGTTTTATTACAGATATGCTACATAGCTACTCTATACGTATAAGGTATGATGTAAGCCAACCAGCTACTCCATTTATGTTTCCTCCCGGGATCCCCTTCTCCTCTGATGCCAGTCTATCTATGATTTCCTGAAGTCTATCTCTATGTGTGGATAGGAGGTGTTTCTTCATTTCTCTCTTAACGTATTCCCTGTACCCGGCTACTGTGTATCCACAGTAGGGGCATGTTGCATAGTAGACATCTACTTGCCTATACACTATGAACCGTGTATCTATATCGCCTTTACATGAAAGTATCGTCTCTATAACTTTACTTGAAACAAGTCTATAGGGGACAAGGATTACCCCAGGCGCTACTTTCTCAATAGGCATTTTCCTGTAGAGTCTCCCTAGATTATTCTTAATACACTGTCTTATACTCGGGGTTTCTCCACCATACTTTATGAGGAGCCATGGCCTACCATTTAGGATACTCCTAAATGCTAGTTCCCTAGCATAAAGTATTATCCCATCTCTAAGTATCTCCATCTGAAATTCATTCTCTAGCCTACTCCATTCATCTATTGTATTAACTACTACGTTATAAGGAGGCTCTAGTGTTGGTGAGCAAGGTTTCTCTACTATGACAAGTAGGTCTATATCACTTGTTTCTCTTGCAACACCTCTAGTAGCACTCCCATACAGTATAATGGCTTTAACATTCTCTATTCCACATGCCTCCAGAATATCCTCTACAACCCTATCCACAGATCGTAAGCCCATAGTTCTCTCTCACCCTATTAACAAGTTCTTCCACAAGCTCCTGCAACCTCTTAGCAAGTCCTCCATCAAGTCCTTCATAGCTCATTCTAGAGTAGAGAGCTTGGAGCTCATGGTATGTGCTGTGGATAACTGGATCGATTCTAGAGATCATTGAGAGTTTTCCTCTATGGCTCCTTGGCACAGGCAATCCCTTGTCCTTAAGTATAGCTGATACAATCATATCACATAGATGTAGTGCATCACTAGCAGCTGGAGCAAACCTTTTCCTACCAATGTTGTCGTAAAAACTCATCAAGTACTCACAAGCCAATGCAAGATAATCAACCGTATCCAAACACCAGTGTAAATAATTATTGACTCCACCTTAATATTCTTAACCACCAGTGTATATTCCCGGATGCTGCCACCACTCATATACTCCCTACAAACACGTTTAGTGCCCCTACCACTACCCAGATCCCTCAGACTGCCCAAGACACAGGGCTCTCGAGCCAGTGACCTCAGAACTAAGTGTGCCTGAACGCGGGAAACCCGGGTTCAAATCCCGGCGGCATACACTTAAGGCTTTTCTCTGAATCTATGGTGTAGAATATTGTTTAAGGAAAGCTATTGTTGAGGGAATAAATGCTTATACGTGTGGAGACAGATCCTATATAGCTATAGTATTGGCTATGGGTTGTTGTCTCTAGTTCTTTTGCTAACACTGGACTCTATGTGTTTTACATGATCTATGAGCTAGGTATTTCTTTTAAGTGTTTTAGGCTTTTTCCCTAGATCCCATATTGCCACTAGGCCTCTTATGGTACGGATCTAGTTCTCTTATCTCCTAAAACTGTATAGGATTAGCCGGTATGTTTATGGGAAAATATAGATAGATACTATAGCCTGGGCTGAACTGGTTAGAGAAGAGCATGGGATCTGTTCCTTACCTAGATTTAGTTATTGGTTCTAGTTGTTTTATTGATGCTAATATATACCCCATTATCTTATATTCAGTATTTAGTTGTTGAAAGATATGTTCTAGAGCTTCTACATTCTTAGTTGGTATAAGTACTAGTCCTGGAGCAATTCTTAGACCTCCCATTTTCTCAATAAGTCCACGTGCTCTTGATCTACCTCTCCTACGTGATACTGTTGTACCAACTAGTTTCTTAAGCACTTTCTTCGGCGCCTTATATCTTATAAGAGTACATAACTCATAATCTTTTGGAGCAGTCTTTGTTAATGGAGCCTTTAATGAATGATATATTATTAATCCTTCAAGTAAAGCATTATGGTATAATACTTGTTTTTCCCTATCTCTAACAATTTCTTCAAGAGTTAAGGCTACTGGCTGTAGTATAGATAATCCTATATCACTAGCTATTTCCATAGCATAGGATTCACACTCACCCGGGTTATTCTCTACAACTAATAATAGGTCTACATCACTCTTACCTCTAGCATCACCACGTGCATAGCTACCATAAAGTATTGCCTGTAGTATATGACACCTATCCATAAGCTGTTTAAGAATCTTCTTTAACACATCCTCTAGAATAGACATTGGTAGTGCGGTCAATGCTTTCCACCAAGCACCTCTTCAGTAATAACTAATGCCTCACAAGCCGTCTCTAAACACTTCCTTGGCTAACTAACTCCTCCTACACCCATAACTATTTAGTAAAACGGCCTCTTCAGGGTCGAACCTATATGCTAACGCCATAATCACATGTTCTACAGCTCTATAAGCAAGCATAGCAACTGCTTCAGGTGCAGCATCAAAGGAAGCTTTAGTAGCACTAATAAATCTACGTGCTGCATCTAAATGCTTAAACCACTCCTCCATAGCTAGGCTCCAATACACACCTAGGGCATAACAGTGATTTAAATGTTATACCATAACAGCATAATAACAGTAAATAGTACTCTCCTCCCATACCTCTACTGAGATAGTACTAAAAAATCTGTGGACAATAGGATCTACATAGTTCATAGTGATTTATGCTCTCTACTACCCTTTACCTCCTGCAACTCCCTTATCTATAGCTTTATTTCTACTACTTAGGTTGAGAGAGGGATTTCACTATTGTTGGCTTCACTGTTTTCTCTATGATCTTTTTCTTAAACTCTCTTAGTGTTACTGGTTTACCAGGATCTAGGCCTAGTTCTTTAATTTCTTGAGGTTTAGCTAATATTGTTAGTGGTATATACTCATGTTTCGGCGCTAGTCCTAGTGCTTCTAGCTCTAACTTTATGTCTTGTGGTAACTGGTTGAAGGCGTGGACAGGTTCCTCTTTCCAGTTCAACACATGGTACCAGGCTGTTGGAGCTATCATGGTTATTACTGGTAGCTCCTCTCTAAGGGGTATTCTAGCATGGCTGTAGAGTGTCTTAGCTATGGAGCGTGGGATATAGATTATGTGCTGAACATATTCTTTACCCTTAGCCTTCACTCTACGCGGCTTAACTAGTAGTGGTGAAACAATATACTTCCTACCAGCAAACCTTGTAGAACCAGTCCATACATCCATATCCTTTCCACCCTTATGCATAAGTTCAGACTGTATTCCTCTACCACTATAGTTGAGTAGCTATACTTATAAATTTTATTACAACTTCAATAGTTGTGATACAAACATTTATAAAATGATTCATAGAAACTACTATAGTGGAGGTAATGATGGAGAAGCTTGAACAGGAGGACTTACTTGCAATAGTATGTGCTATTTATAGAAGATGCGGGTATCGAGCAACAGTACATTGTCACCTACCAGTTGAAGCAATAATGTCTCTATTTCCCCCATGGATGCGTAAATATTATAGGAAAATCCTAAGAAAAGCAGTAAATAAAGGACTAGTCTATGAGAAAACACACGGTAAGAAAAGCTCCTATGGACTTACAAGAGAAGGCATAGAACTAGCTCTAACCTACTGTGTAGAAGAATAGCCACTTTAAGGCTAGTACTACTGGCTTATCTCTTCTCACTATAGTCATAGATAGTGCAGTTATTTCCATATCAGTAATTGTACTAATTACTATAGTTAAGTATACTTGTCAACTACTTAAGGAGTTCATTAACTTCCTTCTCTCGATCAAATAAACCCTTAAGCCGAGTTTTAGGACATATATCAAATAGCATATACTAGTAGAGGTACTAGTATATAGGAGATTCCATGGAAACACCATTAACTATGTCATTAAATGTTTTATATGAGTCTTTCACCAAGGATAACTAGTAGGCTCCTAGCTAGAGTAAAAGTAGAATAAAACAATGAACTAAAATGTTATTTTCAAGGTATTTTGAAAAAGATAAATTATGGTATTAGAAAACTTATTGTTATTTCGTAGATGTATTACTTTAATGTTTCTGGAGCTACTATGTCTATTGTTAGCTCTAGTTTTAGCTAGGATAAAGAAATGTATTGATTGGTTGAGTAGAGTTTTTGAGAATATTTAGCCTGAGCAGATTATTCCACTCTTGGTTCTTAAAGCATTCTTTATAAATTCTAGTAGTGTTTTAAATCTTATTTTAAGCTCTTCATCTGCTACATCTATTAGCTTCTTAAGATACTCTATCATCTTGTTATAGAGTTTTTCATCATACTCTAAACTCTCTTCTAGACATGAACAGAGTATTTTAGAGAAGTAGTTAAAATATACATCCTCACCCAAAACATCACTTATAGTCTCAGCCATCCAGCTTACTGTTGAATATGAGAAACCTATAAGCCAGAAACCCATTTCTCTATCAGCTCTCCTCATACACTCTATATCATCCCCTCCAGCTTCAATACACTCATCTACAAGCTTACGGGCTTTCTCAAGCTCTAAAGTTATACCCAAGATCTACACCATAAACCCAGCCTTATTCCTAGATTAAAACATTAGAGTAAGACCGTTTCCCGTCCTAGGTCATTGTAGGTCTTGCTAGGACGGGTTATGTCTCTACTCCATGTTTCATTGTGGCTACAAGCCACTCTACATGGGAATCATGGACACCCTTCGGGGCTAACGGCATAAGCCCCACATCTAGGAGGTACTTCCCAACTAGATTCATAGCACAGACCTATAAAAACCTTTACCTCAGAAACTGCTTACAACCCTAGTATATTTATCCTCCATAAGAATGGGGAGCAGGTACTCTTCATAGGCTATCTCTCTATCATACTCTACTGTATAGCTTATTATCGTACTCCATGTATATTTTCTGTATACTCTAATCTCTTAAGTACACTTCTATAGTAGAAGCATATATGGTATTAAGCTATCTTTATTAATAGATATCTAGCTGATTTATAACCCTCTAGAGTATTTAGTGAGTACGGTGTTTAGATATGTTATTAGATGATGTTGTTGAAGCTATTGTTTCTTCTAGGTTTTTAATAGCTTTTACTGGTGCTGGTGTTTCTGTTGAGAGTGGTATACCTAGTTTTCGTGGTAGAAATGGTTTGTGGAGAAGGTTTAAGCCTGAAGAACTAGCTACTCCTAAAGCGTTTAGGAGGAATCCATTACTTATATGGGAGTGGTATAGGTGGAGGATGGAGATTGTGTTTAATGCAAAGCCTAATCCTGCCCATAAGGCTCTTGCTAGACTAGAGTCTATGGGTTTGTTAAAGTGTGTTATTACACAGAATGTTGATGGACTACATAGACTGGCTGGTTCTAAATGTGTAGTTGAACTACACGGGTCTATACGTAGGATTAGGTGTATTGGTTGTGGTTATAGAGTAGAAATAGATAGTCCACCTAGAGAAGTCCCTCCAAAATGCCCGCTATGCAGCTCTCTTATGAGACCTGATGTAGTATGGTTTGGCGAGCCGTTGCCAGAGGATGAGTGGAGTAGAGCACTAGATTATGCATGTAGAGCTGATACAGTACTTGTTATTGGTACAAGTGGTGTAGTATATCCAGCAGCATATATACCATATATTGTTAAAGAACATGGTGGTGTAGTTATTGAGGTAAATATTGGGGATACAATGTTAACTCCTATAGCAGACTATAGAGTTAGAGGTAGAGCTGGAGAAGTTATGGATGAAATACTTAAGAAGGTTATGGAGAAGCTCAAGTCCTCCTAGACAACATACTCTACCCCCCTACTCTATTACATGTCTACTCCAGTACTTATACAGTAGCATTAATACAAAAACTATTGTAAACAATATTAGGCTTAATGTATAGGGTAGTACAGGGTTTATATAAGCTAGTGCTCCAGCTACTGCTGGTGTAAACAATGTCAACATCCTCCTTAGACTAGATATTGCTGAAAAAACCGTGCTAGCTTTATCCTCTGGAACCTTACTAAACAACCATCCACGGTAAAATGGGAATGCTAGTGTATCTCCAAACTTCATTATAAAATATGCTAGTACAACAAACTCTATAGAAGGAGCAGCCATCATAATTAGAGCCCATAAAGCTATAAATCCATAGCCAAAACCTATAGCTATAAACCTCTTCTCTACACCTATCCTCTCAGTAACATAGGTTGCTAGTATAGCTCCAACAGATATAGCTGCTTCAACAACCATAGCTTCAAACAATGTATACCCTAGAACATTAACAATGTAGTTAAGCAACACAATCTCTGGAGCAAGACTCCATGCGACAATAGTTAAAACCTCTATAAAAACTATAAACTTGAACTCACGATCAACTCTAAACCTAAAACTAGATACTCTAATCCTTTCATAAGCATCCATTCTAGGTAAGAACTTGATAATATAGTAGACCATAAATATAGATAATAAACCAAACAATAAGAAGCCAATCCTATAATACAATGGTGTATTAAATAAATAGCCGAAAACATAGCCTAGAATAAGGAATCCTATAAGCTGGCTGGCTTCAGGAAGCCGCATATGCCATGCAAACACTTCCTCAAGCCTATCCTTTGGGTAAAGAAGTTTCTCAACAGCAGGATATAGTGGATACAACATACCAGATAACTCCTCAACTAGTAGTCCAAGGAATAACATGGTAGGAGCTATTGGTCCATAGGCTAACCCATATAGTACATAAGCAACTCCATCAAGTGCATCTATAGCTACAAGCCCGTGTCTCAACGGTATCTTTTCAAACAATTTACCAAAGAGGTATGTTAATGGTATAGATGCTATATGGACTATTGTAAACAATAAGCCTACATCAAGTACATTATATCCTGTCATAAACATGTATAGTGGAAGCATATACCATGTTATAAGTAGTGGTGAGACGATTACATGGTATAGTATGTACCTCCTTGCTGGTAACGGTATCTCCCTCCACTTCAATACAGACCACCATTACACCCCCTAAACACTATAGCTAAACAACACCTACTACATAGATAGAGCTATAGCATGTAAACAAGTAGACAAACACTTCTATAGTCTAGCTACATTATATATTCCAAGTTTTCTCTCAGCAGCTTCTATAATCCTTGACACAACAATCCATGTATCAAGTGGTTTACTATATATAGAGTATATGTTATCAGCTAGTCTATACAGTCTTCTACTAAAGTCTCCATGTGGGAACCCGCCTATACCAACTACATAGTCTTTCTCTACAGCTTCATCTACAATATAGTCTGGACTAACTAGTGTACCTGTCTCACTTAGTAATAACAGCTTCTTACCAAGACTATCAATTAGTTCTTCAACACCCATCTCCTTAATATATAGTAGTGGTCTACTACTATCTGGTGGAACTCTACCCTCTCTAAACAACTGTTCTATAAGCCCTATAAACCTCTGATAGTTTCTTGGAAGCCTTGTATCTGGTCTAATAAATATAACATAATCACCTATAGTGTGTATATAGATTCTAAGCCTACCCTCTAGATTTAATGGACTACTGAGAGCATTGAGTAGTGATATATGGACTATGTCTGGTCTACCACGTTTTTCACGAAACCGGAGCTCTTTCATAGCATGGTAGTGGAGGCTTGTATCAAGGATCATCTCACCCGGCTTCCTACCACGTCTACGGGCATTTGCTACTACTGCTGGATGGCCCCAGATCTCGCGTGGTATTAGCTCTAGTGATGACTCTAGTAGTATGATGTATAGCATTCTAGACCACATGGTTTTTCTAGGTGTACCCGGTGTTTTAGAATATTATGGTTTAGAGAAGCTATGCCGTCTAAAGCTAGGAGGAAGCTTAGAGACCTTGCTATACAGCGTATAGTGTACTTGTATAGACTTGCAGTTGGGAGGGCTAGGTCTAGAGACTATGGTTTAGCTAGAAGGTATGTTGAGTTAGCTATAAGGATTGCTCATAAAGCACGTGTTAAACCACCAAAGTATATTAGGAGGGGTTATTGTAGGAGATGCAGGGTACCATTAGTACCTGGGTTGACAGCAAGGTATCGTGTTAGAAGTGTGGGTAGACGTGGTTCACGTGTGGTGGTTACATGTTTACTGTGTGGTTGGATGAGAAGGTATATGATAAAGACAAGGTCTGGAGAGGAGTGAAGGCTAGAAAGGCTAGTCATAGATGTGATGTACGTATTGGTAAGAAGGGTGTTTCTAAAGAGGTTTTGGAAGAGATTGAGAATAGGCTTAAGAGAGAGGGTGTTGTTAAAGTTAGGATACTAAAGTCTGCATTAGAAGCTACAGGGCTTGACCGTAGGGGGCTTGCTAGAACTGTTGCTGAGAAGCTACATGCAGAACTTGTAGAGGTTAGAGGTAGGACATTTATACTAGTTAAAGGATTTGATAGAAGGAAGAGATAGCATAGTATATAAGAAAGAGATAGCATGTTTAAGCATAATGGAGGGGAGGAGATAGAGAAATGGTTAATGCTTTAGAAGTACCAGCTGATAAGCTTATTGAGAGACTAGCACAGTATCTAAAGACACGTGTTCCAGAAGTTAAGCCTCCTCCATGGGCTTACATGGTTAAGACTGGTGTTCATAAGGAGAGGGTTCCACAAAACCCTGACTGGTGGTATTATCGAGCAGCATCTATGCTTCGTAAACTGTATAAGAGTAGTGAGCCAATTGGTGTAGAGACTTTCCGTACAATATATGGTGGTAGGAAGAACTATGGTGTAGCTCCAGAACACTTTGTTAGAGGTAGTGGTAGTATTGTTAGAAAGATGCTTCAGCAGTTAGAGAAAGCTAATCTTGTTAGAAAGATACCTAGAAAGGGAAGGGTTTTATCACCAGCTGGTAGAGCACTACTTGACAGACTAGCTTTTGAAATACTACGTGATATGGTTAGAGAAAACCCTGAGTTAGCTAAATACTTACCTCCAAGCCATAGAGGTAGGAGGGTGAGAAAGTAGTGAGTTATAACGAGGTTAGTGATGAAGAACTTGAGATGATTAAGAGAAGGAAGCTTCTAGAATACCAGCGTAGGCTTGAGGAGGAGCGTAGGAGGAGGCAGCTTGAACTCCAGAAACAAGTTGTTTTACGTAGGATACTTACACCAGAAGCTAGGTCTAGACTTGCTAACTTAAAGCTTGTAAGACCGGAGCTTGCGTCTCTTATAGAGGATCAGTTGATAGCTCTTGCTCAGTCAGGTAGGATTAGGGTTCCTGTTACAGATAAGGAGTTGAAGGAGTTGCTTGTACAGATATATGAGCAAACTCATAGAGAGACACGTATACGTATTAAGAGGAAGTAGGTGGTCTCTATGGCCCGTAACAAGCCTTTAGGTAGGAAGCTACGTCTTGCAGCTGCCCAACATAGTAATAGACCTATACCTATATGGGTTACTATAAAGACTAGGATGAGGGTTAGAAGAGGTTTTAGGCTAAGGCATTGGCGTAGAACAAAGCTTAAAGCCTAGCGGGGTAGGGGGTGTTTTGTAGTGAGTGAGAAGGTTGTTAAGAGAATCCATACTATACCATTGTACCGTGTATACTGGGGTAGGAGGAGGAATAGAGCTAAACGTGCTATAAGGATTATACGTGAGTATGTTATGAGGCATTTTAAGCAGGCTGAAGAGATAGTTATTAGTAATGAAGTTAACGAGTTTGTTTGGAGCCGCGGTATTGAGAAGCCTCCTCGTAGAGTAAAGGTTACAGTAGAGTTTGATCCTAGTGAGAAGGTTGCTAGAGTTCTACTAGCTAAGGAGTAGCTGTAGTATCATTAATTTATCTATACTTTATTTAACCAGTATGTGTTATAGACTATGAATGGGTTTAGAGAGAAATGGTTTTAGAAAGAATTAGACTATATGGCAACCCCAATATAGGTGTATACGTATTCACTAATGATAACATAGCTATAGTGCCTCCCGACCTATCTGATCATGAGAAGAAGGTTGTTATGGAGGTTTTAAATGTAGAGGTTTTTGAGACAAAGATTGCTGATTCAATACTTGCTGGTGTACTAGTAGCTGGTAATAATAATGGTATTATACTTCCTAGAACTATACGTGATGAAGAACTAGCTTATCTTAGAAATGTGTTAAAACCCTATGGATTGAATATAGAGGTATTAAGATCTAGGCATACAGCTCTTGGAAACATTGTATTGGTTAATGATAAAGCTGCTGTTGTTGGAAAGGATCTTGAGAGAAGCGAGGTCTTACGTATATCCAACGCTCTTGGTGTAGAGGTTGTACAGAAGAATGTCTTGAACTTAAATATACCTGGTTCACTAGCTGTTGTAACAAATAATGGTGGTGTAGTCCACCCAGATATAGGTGATCAGGAGTTGAGGGATCTAGAGCTTATACTAAAGGTTTCATTAGAGAAAGCTACTGTTAACTCTGGAATACCATTTATAAAGACTGGTTTAATAGCTAATACATATGGTGTATTAGTAGGTGAACTTACAACAGGCCCTGAAATACTGCGTATTCAGAGAGGGCTTGGTGTCAGGTGATCTATGGTGGGCGAGGTTAAGATATATAGAGTTGAGGGATACATGCTTATAAGCCATGATAGAAACCCTAGATGGCAGAAGTTTAGGAAGGAGGTATTAGCTATTAAGCCAGAGCACGCTATTGAGAGAGTTTACTCTGAATTAGGCAGTGTCCATAAGCTTAGGAGGAAGCATATAAGGATTACTAGGGTTAGAGAGATTAGTCCAGATGAAGCATGTGATCAGAGCCTTGTTGCTATACTTAGTTTAAAGAGGTTTGTTAGGAAATGAGTAAGAAGAGTGTTGAAGCGAGAACTGAGAAGATAGATCTGCAGGCTGTTATTATAAGGATTAACCAGTTAAGAGACGTTATAGCTATACTGCAGGAGCAAGTTAATGCATTGTCTAGTGAGCTTACCGAACTACAGATATCTCTATCTACTCTAAAAGGGTTGGAGGAGGTTGTTAAAGAGAGACAAGTACTTGTAGCTATTGATAGACTAGCAACAGCTTTTATACCAGCAACTATTACTGGTGAGTGGAGTAGCCATGTACTCGTTAGTATTGGTAGAAACTACTATGCTAGAGTTGACCGTAGTAGAGCAGTTGATATAATTAGTAAGAGGATAAGTAGTGTACAAAACCTCCTTAGGTTAAGGAATCAGGAGCTGTCTAGAGCGGTTAATGAATACAATTATCTACAACAAATACTACAGACTGCCTACCAACAAATATATCAACAGAGTATTAGAGAGAGAACTCGTGGAGCATCATAGACAGTATACTGTGGGATAGAGAGTTGTTTAATAAGTTAAAGAAGGCTTTCTCAACATTTATTGAAAGAGCTTCTAGAGTACTTACTTCTAAAAAGGATCTAGAGGATGCTCTAGAGGATCTAAAATACTCTCTTATAGAATCTGATGTAGCTTTTGAAGTTGTTGAAGAAATAGCTGATAGTGTTTGGAAAAGTGTTTGTGAAGGAATAGTTCGTGACAGGAGAGGTCTTGTTAAGTTAATGAAGGATCTTGTAAAGGGGGTTTTCCAGAAGACACCTAGTATAGATATTGTAGATGAAGCATACAAGTTTAAACCATATAAGATAGTTTTTCTCGGAGTTAATGGTGTTGGTAAGACAACTACTATAGCAAAGATAGCTATGATGTACTATGAGAAAGGGTTTAAACCACTAATGGTTGCTGCTGATACATTCCGTGCAGGTGCACAGGAGCAGTTGAGAATACATGGTGAGAGAACTGGTTTACCTGTTTTCATGGGTAAGTATGGTGCTGATCCAGCTGCTACTGCCTATGATGCAGTAGCTTATGCTAGTAAGCGTGGCTATGATGTTGTCCTTATCGATACTGCTGGACGTATGCATGTTGATGTAGACCTTGTTGATGAGTTGAAGAAGATTGTCCGTGTTATAAAGCCTCATAGGAAGATACTTGTTGTAGACGCTCTTACTGGCAACGACGCTATTGAACAAGCACGTTTCTTTAACGATGCTGTTAGTGTTGACGCTGTTATTGTCACTAAGGTTGATGCTTATGAGCGTGGAGGTGTTCCATTAAGTATAGCCTATATTCTAGGGAAGCCGATTATATATGTTGGTGTAGGGCAAGGGTATAAAGATATTAAGCCCTTTGATGTAGATGAATACATTAGCAAGATAATACCCTCTGAGTAGGTACATGTACGGTAGGGTTGGTGCTGCATGGGTTTTAGAGAACTAATTGATTCATGGAAGAAGATTATACTGTTAGCACGTAAGCCTGGTAGAGACGAGTATATGTTATCTCTTAAGATGTCTCTACTTGGTTTAACACTTGTTGGAGGTATAGCGTTTATTATAAGAGTAATATTTGTATTATTTGTATTCCCACAGCCAGAGAGTATTGGAGGCTAAGATACTTGTCTGAGAAGAGGGATAAGCCGTCAAGGTACTATGCTGTAAAGACTACTGCTGGTAGAGAGATTGATGTAGCAGTTATTGTTGAAAACCGTGTTAGAAACATCCATGTAGATATAAGGTCTATTGTTATGCCTCCAGGTATTAAGGGTTATGTAATAGTTGAAGCTCCAGGACTAGATGCTGTATATCCGGCTATAAAGGAGCTTAAGTATGTTAAGGGGAGGACTCTTGGTAAGATAACTAGAGATGAAATTGAGAAACTTGTTAAGCCAAAGCCTATTATTGAGCTTATAAAGGAGGGTGATATAGTAGAAGTTATTGCTGGACCGTTTCGTGGTATGAAGGCTAAGATTATAGGTGTTGATAAGAATAAAAATGAGGTTACACTTAATATACTGGAGAGTGAGTTTCCACTACCAATAACTGTTCCTGGAGACTATGTTAAACCTACTAGGAAACAAGTCTAACCACTAGCTATCTCTATTTAATACACGGTTTTATAAACGGTAAGCATTATATTGGTTTTTCCTTATCCTAGTATGTGATTAACTGAGGTAGTGATAGATAGTATGTGGTGGTAGTATATGGCTAAGAAGTCTGTAAAAATACTGATTGAGGGTGGTAAGGCTACTCCTGGACCACCTATCGGTCCATCAATCTCTCCACTAGGTGTTAACGTTGTAGAAGTTGTAAAGGCTATCAATGAGGCTACAAAGCCCTTTGAAGGATTGACTGTCCCTGTAGAAGTAATTGTTGATACTAAGACTAAGAAGTTTGAAATAAAAGTTGGTGTACCTACAACAACTGCTTTACTACTAAAAGCTGTTGGCGCTAAACAGTTTACAGGTGATCCTGCTCACCAGAAACTAGGTGATCTACCTTTTGAGAAGATTATAGAGATAGCTATTATGAAGAAAGAACAGCTTACAGCTAAGACATTGAAAGCAGCTGTTAAATCAATACTTGGTACAGCACGTAGTATTGGTATAACAGTTGATGGTAAGGATCCTAAGCAAGTTATTAGAGAGGTTAATGATGGTGTATATGATAGTGTACTTGCTAAACACGAGCCTGAGTGGGAGAAAGAGGAGGGTGAGTAGGTGTGACTGTTTTCACTAAAGAACAGATAGTTGATGCTGTAAGGAAAGCTATTGAGTATAGTAGTAAGAGGAGGTTTAAACAGAGTGTTGAAATGGTTATTGTACTTAGAGATATTGATATAAAGTCTCCTGAAGGAAGGATTAGAGAGACTATATTCCTTCCAAAAGAGATTAGGAGGGATGTTAGAGTATGTGTTGTAGCTGATGGTGAAATGGCTGTTAAAGCTAGAGAGTCTGGAGCATACAAAGTTATATCAAAGACGGAGCTGCAGGGACTAGATAGAAAGGCTTCTAGAAAGATTGCTCAAGAGTGTGACTGGGTTCTTGTAAGAACCGATCTTATGGCTTTTGCTGGACGTATACTTGGTCCAGCACTTGGTCCACGTGGTAAGATACCAGTGCCGGTGCCTCCAACAGCTGATATAACTGCTTTGATTAAGAGGTATAAGAGAGCAGTATATGTACGTGTAAAGGATCAGCCTCAGCTTATGTGCCGTATTGGTACAGAGGATATGAGTGTAGAAGATATTGCTGAAAACGCTCTAGCTGTATTGTCAGCTATTGAGCCAAAGCTTCCATCACCAGCACATAATATTGCTAAGATAGTTATTAAAACCACTATGGGTCCTCCTATAGAAGTTGAGAGGAGGTAGTTGGAGAGTTGGCTTTAGTAGTTAAACGTGTACCACGTGCATCCCGTATACCTGAGTGGAAGGTTAGAGAAGTTGAGGAACTAGTTGATCTTATTAAGAGCTATAGAGTTATAGGTATTGCTGAACTCCAAGGATTCCCTACAGCTCAGTTACAGGTGATTAAGAAGAGGCTTTTAAAGAAGGTTAGGTTCCGTGTTACAAAGAATACATTGTTTAAGATAGCTCTTAGGAAAGCTGGTATTAGTAGTGAGGAATTGTTTAAACTACTTGAAGGACAGAACCTACTATTATTCACTAATCTCAACCCGTTTGAACTACATATGTTGCTTGAGAAACACCGTACATACACATACTATAAACCAGGAGATATAGTTGATAAAGAAGTTGTAGTACCAGCTGGAAACACTGGCTTGTCGCCTGGACCAATACTTAGTACTTTTAGTAAACTCAAGATACCCATTAAAGTACAGGGTAATAGTATATGGATTAATAAGGATGTAAAAGTAGCTAAACCTGGAGACAAGGTTTCTGAAGAACTAGCTAGTCTACTGCAGAAACTAGGAATAGCTTTAAAAGAGGTTAAGATAAAGCTTAAAGCAGTCTATGAAGACGGCTTACTAATACCAAGTGACCGCCTAGCAATAGACCTTAGTGAATACGAGGACAACGTAGCTAGAGCATATCTTGAAGCACTAACACTAGCATCAGAAATTGCCTGGCCAGTACCAGAAGCACTAGAGCTCGCTGTCAAGAAGGCTTATCTAAGAGCATTAGCGTTATCAGCTGAAACAGGCTTCATTACACCAGAGAACGCAGAGTATGTTATAAGGAGAGCTGTTTCTAAAGCACTAGCATTAGCTATGGCTATAGCTGATAAAGCACCGGAACTTGGACTACAGGAGATAGTGTCAAAGACTGTTGCTACTAGAGTAGAGGAGGAGAAGAAGGCTGAGGAGAAAGAAGAGGAGGTTGTTGAAGAGGAGGAGAAGGAGGAGCTTACTGAAGAAGACTTGTCAGCTGGTCTTGGAGCACTATTCGGCTAGTTTTATCATAAGCATTTATTACCTCTCTATTAGATAAATTTAAAACACCCGAAACACCTAGTTTAAGACCACGAATATAGGTAATGCTGTAAGGAGGTAGTATGGGTATGGAGTACATGTATGCATCTCTACTACTAAAATCAGCTGGTAAGGAGATAAATGAAGAGAATATAAAGAAGGTTCTAGAAGCAGCTGGTATAGAAGTTGATGAAATACGTGTAAAAGCACTTGTAGCAGCTCTTAAACAAATTGATATAGACAAGGTTCTAGAATCAGCAACAGCTATGCCTATGGCTCCAGCTACAGCTCCAGCAACAGCTCCTGTTGAAGAGAAGAAGGCTGAGGAGAAAGAAGAGGAGGTTGTTGAAGAGGAGGAGAAGGAGCTTACTGAAGAAGACTTGTCAGCTGGTCTTGGAGCACTATTCGGCTAGCACCGTGGGGTTTCTATCAATTGACTATGGTTAGGGATGAACCAGAGTTTTTCAGCAAGTTTCTAAAAAACTACAACTATAAACCGTTTAAGTGTAGAGTTTGTGGTGAGAGATTCTGGAGTATAGTTGATAGAGACACATGTAGCGATAGACCTTGTAGTAGATACGACTTTCTCTTAAAGAAATACCCTAGTGTAAAGAAGCTCTCTCTAGACGAGACACGTAATAAGTTTATAAACTTCTTTAAAAAACATGGACACGGCTATGTAGAGCCATATCCAGTACTAGCTAGATGGCGTAACGACCTATACCTTACAATAGCTAGTATCATAGTATTCCAGCCAGCTGTTACAGAGGGTATCTCCAACCCACCATACAATCCACTAGTTATAGTACAACCATGTATAAGGCTTGAAGATATTGATGAAGTAGGGTATACTTTTGGAAGACACTTCTCATCATTCGAGATGGGCGGGCACCACGCTTTTAACAAGGATGAAGAGAGGATCTACTGGGTTGATGAAACACTAGAGTATGCCTATAGATTCTTTACAGAAGATATTGGTATACCTAGTGAAGATATTGTATTCAAGGATTCATGGTGGGAGGGTGGAGGTAATGCTGGACCAGCATACGAGGTTGTTGTTGACGGTCTTGAGCTAGCAACACTTGTTTTTATGAAGTACCGTATAGTTAATGGAAAATATGTTCCTATGAATGTACTTGTTGTTGATACTGGTTATGGTATAGAGCGTATAGCATGGTTTACACAAAAGACTCCAACAGCTTTCCACACTGTCTATGGCAGGCTTGTTGATGATTATAAGAACTTGCTCAGTATAGATGAGCCTCCACATGATGTTCTTAAACAGATGATCTACATGCTTAGTGATAAAGATGTTTCTCCTAATAGTCTATACAAGATATTGGATGGATACGGCTATAGTGAATACTATAAGAGTCTACTAAACTCAATAAATCTCTACACACTACTAGACCACTCTAAAGCACTAGCACTAATGTTGTCAGACGGTATAGTTCCATCAAATACTGGCGAAGGCTATTTAGCAAGACTAGTGCTGAGGAGAATGCTTCGTACACTACATAGACTAGGTGTTTATCCAAACAAGTATACTGATACAGTACTAGAGTTAATGGATAAGACTATTAGCTATTGGACAGGAAGGTATGTTTATGACAAGTTTAGAATGTATAGAGACTATATAGTAGATGTTATAGTAAATGAGGTTAACAAGTACATCAAGGCTCTTGATAGAGGGTTAAAGATTGTTGAGAAAACTTTGAAGAGAAAGAGGAGGTTAAGTGTAGATGATTTTATAGAAATATATGACTCCCACGGAGTGCCTCCAGAGATTGTTGTTGATAAAGCAGGTGAGTATGGGATAGAGCTGGATGTACCTAAAGACTTCTACTCACTAGTTGCTAAAAGACATTCACAACCGACAAAGCTGGAGAAGTATAGAGAGGAACAACTACCTATAGATGCTATTGAGTGGGCTCTAGGGTTTCCAAGTACTAGAAAGCTTTTCCATGAAGACCCGTATATGAGCTATTTTAAAGCCAGAGTTATTGGTGTTAAGGAGAAATACCTTATACTCGATCAAACAGCTTTTTACCCAAAAGCAGGCGGTCAAGACTGCGATCTAGGCTATATAGTATTGCCTAATGGTAGGAGGTTTAGAGTTAGATGTGTCTATAAATGTAGTGAAGTAGTAGTTCATGAGCTTATAGAGAATGTAGAGGGAATAATTAAGCCTGGAATGCTTATTGAAGGATATGTTGACTGGATACGTAGATACTGTCTTATGAGACATCATACAGCAACTCATATAGTTCTTGGTGCTGCTAGAAAGGTTTTAGGAGATCATGTGTGGCAAGCTGGTGTTGAGAAAACTATTGATAAAGCACGTCTAGATATTACACATTATAAGCCTTTGTCTAGGAAGGAGGTTAAGGCTATAGAGGATTTGGCTAACAAAGTTGTTAATGAGAGAAGGGAGTTGAAGTTCTATTATCTAGAGAAGTTTGATGCTGAGAAAAAGTATGGTATAAGGATATACCAGGGTGGTGCAGTTGTATCACCTAAGCTTAGGATTGTAGAGATACCTGGATGGGATGCTGAAGCATGTTTTGGTACACACCTGCATAATACTGGTGAGGTTGGAGGTATAAAGATCATAGGTGTTGATAGGATACAGGATGGCGTTATAAGACTAGAGTTTATAGCTGGTTCCCGCATTCGTGACTATGCTGTTGAACTAGAGGGTCTTGTGGAGGCTGTTTCAAAGAGTATAGGTGTTTCTAGTAGACAACTAGTTAGTGGTGTTAAGAGGTTTAAGGAAGAGCTTAGCCAGTACCGTAGCCTAGTCTCTAGGTATAGGAGTGAGTATAGGAGGCTTCTATTATCTAGTATAGAGTCTGTTTCTGAGGAAGTATGTGGTGTAAAGGTGGTCTATCTATACAATAGTCTTGGTGATGAAAAGCTTTATAGAAATATTGTCCTAGAGCTTGTATCTAAAGGCTATGTAGTACTATATGATAACGGCAGGATCATGGAGCTTGCTACAAGTAGAGACACTGTATCTAAAGGTGCTGATCTGCTGGAGGTTCTTAGTAAGTTGGAGAAAGTATATCCAAGTATTAGAGGCGGCGGTAAGAAGGATCATGTAACGTTTAGTGCTAATGTTGAGTCTAGAGAAATATATAGTGTTGTAAAGAAGTTGTTAATGGAGATGATTGGTTGCGTAGAGAACTAGTCTTTGCAGCCCATGATTACAGGTTTCTACTAGATAGGGGTTATCCGCAGAAACCAGCTTTAGACATTGTATCTACAAAGTATAGGCTTACACGTAGAGAGAGGCTTATACTATACCGTTCAGTCCACTCTAGTTGTTATGTACGTAGAGTAAGAGCTAAGTACAGTAAGCCAAGATTTGGTTCAAGAATAGTTGTTGATGGATACAACTTGTTTTCAACAATATACTCCATGCTAGCTAATGAAGAAGTATACCTAGGTGATGACGGCTTTGTTAGAGACCTCCTCGGCCTCCACGGTAGACTACCCAGGGTTTTAACAAGTAGTGTTGTAGAAGATATTATAGAGCTTCTAACACCTTATATAAACAGCTATAAATCAGTCTTTATACTAGATGCTAGTGTAAGCCATAGTGGTGAACTAGCAAGACTCCTCCGTGAAACACTGTATAGGAGAGGTGTGGAAGCAGTAGTCTATGTAGAGAAGAAAGCTGATAAGAAACTACTAGAGACTATAGACAAGAACGCATGGACAATAACAAGTGATGCAGTAATACTAGACACTATACCTAGAACCTACGACATAGCTGGACAAGTAATTAGAGAATACAAGCCAAGAATAATAATACCAGTACCAGTACCAGAAAACATCTAAAAACCTATAACACCCCTCTAAAAAACTAGATAAACTAGGAGGAGGGCCCGTAGCCTAGCATGGATAGGGCGCTGGCCTCCTAAGCCAGAGGTCCCGGGTTCAAATCCCGGCGGGCCCGTATTTCTCTAAACAAACTTGTTCACTAGATCCGAGATCCTCTTTACCCCCTCCTCTATAAGTTCTGGATTTGCCATTGAGAAGTTTAGTCTTATAACATTCCATCCACTACCATCTGTATAAAATGGTGTTGCAGGTATTACTGCTACATCGTATTCTTCTAGTAGTCTATCAGCAAAAGTCCATGCATCTATCTTCTCCGGTAGCCATAGTAGTATAAACATACCTGCTACTGGTTTTGTATGCTTAAGCCCGGGTAGGTGTTTATCTAGAGCTTCTAACATAATGTCTCTCTTCATCCTATAGGACTTTATAGCCTTCTCCTTTATATCATCAAATAGCTTTCTCTTAAGAACCTCTAATACAAGATACTGGCTTGGCACTGGTGGACACATATCCATTGGCTGTTTACAATACCTTATCTTCTCAATAACATCCGGATCAGCATTGATCCATCCAATGCGCAGCCCAGTACCAAGTACTTTACTAAAACTGCCAACATATATGACACGTTCCTCCTTATCCATAGACTTTAATGGTTTAACACTAGTCTCTTCATAGACTAAGTGGTTGTAAGCAGTATCTTCTACAACAATTACATCATACTTTGAAGCAACTTCTAATAAATACCTCCTACGATCCATGCTCATAGTTATACCACTAGGGTTTTGGCCAGTAGGTATTACATAGACTAGTTTAACCTTCCTACCACTACTCCTCAGTTTCTTCAAAGCCTTCTCCAGTTCTTCAACAACTATCCCATGATCATCCATTGGTATGCCAACAACCTTTACACCATAGTGTCTCCAACAGAGAAGGGTATTGACATAACTAGGGTTTTCTGTAACAACAATGTCTCCTGGCTCAAACATTATACGAGCAATAATGTCTAGTGCTTGGCTACCACCAACAGTTACAACAATATTCTCCATAGAAGCGTCTACACTCTCATACTCCTTCATAAACTTTGCAATCTCTTCACGTAGATCAGGTACTCCCTCACTAGGTGAGTAGTTTAGAGACTTCCTATACTTAGAAAGTATTTCACTAAATAATTCAGCATAAGCTCTTCTAGGCAGTACATCTGGATCGGGCTCTCCAGCTGCAAACGATATAATCTCCTTATACCTAGACTTAAGAGCTATTTTTGATACAGCTTCTCTAATAGGTGATGGATTCATATAGTTTACTCTACTAGCATAGAACTTGTAGAAATCTGGTTTAGCCAGAGTTCTTCACCTCAACTATTTCTATATACTATCCTAGATATAGCTATAAAATATCCTTACTAGAGGATTAATTCTTTACTCTAAACAACCATATCTACTACACTATACTTGGAAAACACTTAACTCTAGCCATAATATATGAACGCATAATCCTTACTTTAGACTTTAAAGCATGTGCTATACCATGTAGTTCTACATAGTTTACACGATTAGCTTTTAGAATAGCACGCGTATTCCTAACATGCTCTGTTACAGCCTTTACATAAGCATCTACCGATGTTACTGTATAGGTTCCTACCTCTAGATCATATAGTGGTATATAGCTTGAATTAATAGGCGGTTTCAACTCATAAGGAGTAGTTATAATGAATGCTAGTAAATTCATATCTCTAGCTTTAACACATTTAGCTAGAGAACTATAAACCATAGGATCATGTCCATAGTCTGTAAACAATATAAGACTCCTCAATCTAGGAATCTTCTTTAAAACACCAACTATATCAGAGAGGCTGGATACCCCGCATGGCTGTTTAATACATACTTCATTCTTTAAAATACGTATAGCTTTCATAGGCTCTACATCAATATGCAGTCTATACCTACTACCATGCATTATAGCTAGTGCAACTGTATCCTCTAGCTTATGTGCTAGATGTAGTAGTAGGAAGGATGAGTACATAAGTGTATCAAACTTGTCTCCAAAACCTATTGAACCAGATAAGTCTACTACAAACATAGCCTTTATCTTACGTTCAGTCTGAAACTCTTTTACAAAAAACTTGTAGTCTCCATCAAACCCTACATTCCTAGCCGACAGCCTCCAATCAACATACCTTATATCATCATCCCATGTATATTCACGGAAGTCAATATACTCAAGTCCAGCCCCCTTTATAAGAGACTTGCTTGAGCCATAGACTAGTGTTGAAGCGTGTCCAGAAGCTATCCTTAATAACCTAGTAGCTCTACTACAGTAATCTACTACCATATACTGTCTACACCTATCCTCTAGTTCAAGAGAGTTATTTTAGGAAGTTATATAATTTTATACATACATGGTTGTTAATAAATATGGATAGAGAAGGTGGTGGGTTTTGTTTAGAAGATTCTATAGTGTTGATGAATTGTATGAAGCACTTGTTTATGATTCTGAAGGATTGTTTTATGGCTATGTATGTGGTGTAGATTTTAGTAGTAGCGGTGTATTTGTTAGAGTATGTGTTAGGTATAGTAGAGAGGATACTGTACCAGATACGGATAAGCTTAGAAATATTCTTAGAGAGAGGGGAGTCTCTGTTCCAGATAATGCTTCTCTAGAATACCTTGTTGAACGTGCTAGACAGGAGTCTATTGACATACCTTATAGAGTTGTTGAGAAAGAACTTGTTCTTGTTAAGGGTTTTGTTAATGTAGAAGATATAGTTCTTATAGATAGTGTTTATGTAGAAGATGAGAGTGGTAAGAGGAGAGTATCTATAGTATTGCTTAAAGAACCTAGGGAGGTAAGGTATAGAGGCTCTACTATGCAGTCTAAAAAGCCGCTGCCTACAGAGGATTATTTAAAGAATAAGCTTGTTGTAAGTATTTCTAAAGGGATACTTGGTTTTGTTAGAGAAATTGTTATTGGACCTGGTGAAATAGGTATTCGTGTAAGCAAGTCTATTGGTGTTAAAGGATATATTAGCTGGATTGGTTTCTTAAGAGAGATTAGGAATAAGGGCTACCTAGACCTCTATGATAAACTATCAAACTACATGGATCCATATAAGAATGTTAGAATAGAGATAGGTCTTCTAAAGTCTATTGAAGAAAAGCTTGTTGAGTTAAGTGCTTCTAAAGAAGTATATAATATACTTAGAAAACATATTGTTATAGAGAAGTCTAGTGAAGTATACGAGGATATTCCATGGAGTAATGTGTTGAAGGTTAGAGACATAGTTGTTGTTAAGTAGTAGGTGGTGTTTCTTGGAAATAGACGATATTAAGAACAGTGTTAGTGAGATAGTTAAACAGATTGGTAGAGCTGTTATAGGGTATGGTGATGAGATACTCTATATAATAACAACACTACTAGCTAATGGGCACGTATTACTTGAAGGTGTACCAGGTATTGCTAAAACAACTATTGCCCGTGGGTTGTCTAGAGTACTTGGTTTATCTTTAAAAGAGTATAGTATTGTAGAGAATGTATCCTATAAGGGGTTTTCACGTATACAGTTTACACCAGACCTTATGCCATCAGATATAACTGGTAGTCTAATCTTCAACCCGTCTACAAGAAGTTTTGAACCAAGACTAGGGCCTATATTCGCCTATATAGTACTTGCTGATGAGATTAACCGTGCAACACCGCGTACACAATCAGCTATGCTTCAGGCTATGCAGGAGAGGGAAGTGACTATTGGTGATAGGACTTATCCATTAGAGATTAGGGAGAGGGGTAAGTTCTTCTTTGTAATAGCTACACAAAACCCTATAGAACAAGAAGGTACTTATCCACTACCAGAAGCACAGTTAGACCGTTTTATGATGAGGGTTATTATGGGTTATCCAAAGTCTTTAGAAGATGAGAAGAATATCTATAGACTACATGCTTATAGACTGCTTGAGCCTATAGAGGATCTTGAGGAGGTTGTTGAACCAGGATGGGTTATAGAAGCACAAGAGACTATTGCTAAAAAGGTTAAGGTTCCAGAAGACATTATAGAGTATGTTACAAGGCTGGTACGTGCTACAAGACCGGAGATTATGGAGCCTATTGGTAAGTATTTTGAGCTTGGAGGCAGCCCTAGAGCTGGTATAGCTCTTATAAAGACTGCTAAAGCATATGCTGCTATACGTGGTTCTGAAGTTGTTGAACAAACAGATATAGATCACTTGTTATTCCACGTGTTTAACCATAGGGTTATACCAAACCTTGATCTAGTTGTTGAACGTGGAGGAACTTTTATGGCTAGAATAAGTGTTATTAGGGATGGACTAGAGTATGCTAAGAAATTGGTGTAGAAGAAATGATTATTTTCAACAATGTGTCAAAAGTATTTGGAGAGAGTGTAAGAGCTTTAGATAATGCGTCGTTTGAAATACCTAGTGGTGTACTTGCTGGTCTCCTTGGCCCAAACGGTTCTGGTAAGACTACTTCTTTTAAACTAGTTCTTGGATTGCTTAAGCCTAGTAGTGGTAGAGTTGAGGTATTTGGTTTAGACCCATGGGTTAGTGAGGTTGAGGTTAGGAGGAGGGTGGGTTTTCTACCTGAGAAACCAGTTTATCCAATGGATGTTTCTGTTGAGAGATTCCTTATACATATTGCTAAGCTTAGAAGAGTTTCTAAACAAGAGGTGTATCGTATAACAAAGCTTGTTAATATAGCTCATCTACTTGATAAGAAGATAAGTGCTCTATCTAGAGGCTTTATACAGAGAGTTGGTATTGCTCAAGCTCTTATTGGTGAACCAGATCTGCTATTACTTGATGAGCCAACAGCTAACCTTGACCCACTTGCTAGAGTTGAGATACTTAATCTTGTTAAAGCACTGCAGAAGGATCTTGGTGTAACAGTTGTTATTGCTACACATATTCTCCCTGAACTACAGCCTATTGTAGAGTATGTTGTATTTATTAGTCGTGGTAGAATAACTGATTACGGTTATCTAGAGGATCTATCTCGTAAGTATCTTGTTGAAACAACTTATAAGATTAGATGTTTTGGTATACGTAGACTTGCTAAAATACTTATAGACTATGATTTTGTCAAGGCTATAGAGGTCACTGATACAGGTATTAATGTTAGGATTGACGCTAGATATGTTGATGAGTTTTTAAAGATTATGGAGGATGCTAGGAGAGCTGGCTATGTATTTAGTGTTAGCCATTTAACAAGCTCTCTAGGCGATCTATATGCAAGGCTTGCGTCAAAGAGTTAGCCGTATACTTATACATCTAGACTTTATACTATCTAAGGTTATTAAACCACTAGCTATTTATCTAGCATTTCTATCTCTACTCTATGCTGCTATAGCATACTATCTACCAACAACATGGGTCATACTTCCACTACTATTCCTAATGCTACTCTTCTTCCCATTAACAATAGCTTTCGCTATTGAAGGACTTATTGACGAGATCGTTAGTGGTAGGACAGAGCTATACCTTGTAGCTGGCTTAACTAGAACACAGTATGTTACAGCATGGATTATGGCTATAATATTATTCCCTATAGTAGGCTTTATATTAAGTACAACAATACCTATACTAATAACCGCTCCAGACATTATAATACAGAATATAAACTTAATTACAGAGCCTGTTAGAATGAGTGTTTTAGGATTATTTGTAACACTTATTACACAGTTATATAACAATACAGCTATAATGGTGTTTGTAGGACTTGCTTCACGTAGGAAAGGAATAGTGTTTTTAATGGCTATAATACTAAGCTTCATCCTACCATTAGCAGTATCTATAATGACAGCTTTTAATCCATACATTGTTCATCTACTAATGTTTACATCACCACTATACTATGCTACATGGTCTGCTCTCCCTCAAATACCTAAAGCCCCTCTATGGATAGCTATAGTGTTCTCATTTACAATAGCTATGATATTCACTATACAATCAATTGTTTTAGCTAAAAAGGCTTTGGAGGCATAGTGTTATGATAAGGTATCTAGTATATCTATCATTAATAGCTATAATTGCTACAAATGTAGTGTTAGCTATAGCCTACTTCTCAAAAGCTGAAGCTAGAGTGTATAGTACGAGGTTCTATAGACCAAATACATATATTGCTACATTAAAGAGAGATGGAAATGTATATGTTATGTATATTAAAGAAGTAGGTATGTATTATATACCCTCTCCCCCCGGCTCTTATAGAGGATATACGCAAGTATTGAAGATAGAGCATCCAATAACTACTCAATCAGTTAAACCAATTAAGTGTAGGATGTATGTATATACTGGTAATCCTAGTACTATTAGAGTCTATAGTGGTGCTGTGGATGAAACAGAGTATAACATGGTATATAATAATGTTAAGAAGTATAGTGTAGCCTCTATTCAATGTGATAAAGAGCTTGAACTACGTGATATAACTAAGTATGCTCCCAACCTAGATTTCGCTATAGTTATTGAAATGGTTTTTCCAGGAAATACTCCTATCAAAAACCTTAAACTATACTACAATGTTCCACAGTATATACTGTCTCAAACACTTGGGGATGTCACTAGACAAGCTATTGAAGGAGATATTAGCTATAGAGTAAACCTTGATCATATAGTAGATGATACTTGTCTAGCATACTTCCGTGATACATCTATTACAATAAGTAATGTATTAGCTCCTACAGAAGAGCACTTCCTAAGACTGTTACTAGCCTATATAATAGCTGGTATAGTACTTGTTATAGACTATAGAAGAGATCCTGACAACTATAAGTGGGTTATAAGGCTTTCTCAAAAACTTAAGAGAATACTTGGTATGTTAAAGAGTTAGTCTATAAACTCTAAACCTATACACAGTATACGCTATATATAGTAGTAAAGTAGTTAACAACACATAGTCTATAAGGTATATCTTCTTCTCAACAAACTCTGTATAAGAAGCCTTTACCTCAACCTCTTTTAAAATACTCTTAGCCTTTTCAGCTATCTTATCATATATACTAGTTAGTTCACCAATATCTTCAGCATAAAACCATTCACCACCAGTAGATTCAGCAATAGTTTTTACCTCCTCAAGACCGCTAGAAAAGCCTCCAGACACTCCAGATGTCTCAATATATATTGTATATATAGGTATGGATAAATCTCTATACAATGGTAGAAGCCTACGATACTCCATTACATCAGCAGGCATTCCATCAGTAGCAAATACTACCATACACTCTACACCAAGGTCTCGGTATGATTTAAGCCAGTTTAAAGCAGCTGTTAAAGGATATGTATACATTGTACCTCCACCAGCCGTCAAGTTATCGATCTTCTCATAAACTTTCTCAACATCACTTGTTGGAGGAATAGAGTCTACAATATGGTCTGAGAAAGCTATTAAACCAATATCACTAACATTACTTAGCTCATCAATAAATCTCTTTAAAGCTCTTTTAGCAGTTTCAATCTTTACACCACCCATACTACCAGATACATCAATTACTAGTACAATAGGTGGTTTTGTCTTAATCTCTATTTTAGACTTCATAGTCTCCTCACCTACTACTGGCTCTCTAACAATAGTGTATGGATTTGCTAAAGCTATAATGATTAATGAAGCTATTATGGCATGTACAGTCATAGATATATAATGGTGTTTTCTAGAACACTTCTTAATGCTTTTTGACAGAATTGCTAAGAAAGGATGCTTTAGTATATAGATTTTTGGATAAACCCTGTTTACTCCATAAACTTTAGTAAGTACTATAAAGACTATAGCTAATGGTGTTAATGCTAGTACTATAGGGTTTTCTAGATAAAGTCCTTCCAAGAACTATACACCCTCAACACTAATAGCTACTATTATAACAAAGACTATGGCTAATAGTATATTCACTAATAGATAGCTATATCTCTGAACATTCACATATGCTTGATTAGAGCATTTTAGAGCAGTATATTTTGTATAGGATACAATCTTCTGTATTGTCTCATTAATTATGTTGTATGAGAAATCATTTATACTATAAACTTTAAAACCATGGTCTCTAAGTCTGCTAACAAGTCCATTAGCTCTAGGATCTAGCCCTACTCTTATAAAAACAACTGGTGCTTTAGACTCATTAGCATCTATTATAGCATTAACAGGGTTACTACCATAGTTGTTTGCTCCATCACTAACAACAACTATGACACTGGGAGTGCCAGAAGCCTTAGACCTTCCAACAGCATATGTTACTGCGTCACCAATAGCTGTATATTTCTCAAACCCCTCTATACTAGATACATTGTTAATACAGTCACTAGCATATCCTCTACAATATAGTGTAACATTGCCTGAAAACAATACTATTGATACAGAGTCTTTAGAACCGAGGTTTTCTAGATACTTCTTTATAAAGTCTTTAGCAAGATCAAGTCTAGTACTAGCGCCTTCCATATATGACATACTCTTAGATATATCTAGTAGTACTATGTGTTCTACAGGCAGTTTATTATTATACTTGAGTACATCAGTCTCTACATTAATAGGTATTCTCTCATTATACACTATAACAGGTTTTGCTAGAATAAGTATTATAAGCAATGGTATAAGGAGCTTACATACTAATAGAGTATTCCTTAAGAAATTATTAACACTACCAGACATTATATTGACAAGCCTATTTAAGACCCTATTAGATCTATAGACTAGTATGTATAATATAGTATAGACTAGCGGTATTAGTATAAGTGGTTCATAATTAAGTAGCTTAATCATCCTCTACAGCCTCACGATAACCAGCACCACTACCTGGTTTATTGCTAGGATTCTCTGGAGAGGGGCCAAAGGGTCTCCCTATATTATTCTGTCCTTCATTATCATTCTTTCTACCCATATAGTCTTTTAGAACAGAGTTTATCATTGAAATAAACTCGCTCTCTTCACTACCTAGTGGGTTATTAATAAGTTTATTCTTATCAACAGATCCAGCGATCTGGTTTAAACCACCTATATCTTGACTACTTAGTCCACTAGATTGTCCATGTATGTATCTGCACATGTTCTTAACAGCATCACTATTCTTGTCAACACTATCCATAAGTTCTATAAATTCATTAACCATATTGTATGCTCTAGCTATTCTATCTAAAGCTTCATACTTAGCATCAACATGGTCTTTTGATAATAGATCATTATCGCTTACATTACTAATGATATTGTATGCTTTAGCAAGCTTGTCTCTAACAACTATAAGCTGATCTCTTATCTTATAATACTCACTTAATGCTTCATCTACTCTACATTCAATAAGTTTCTCTAATATATCCTTCATAACATGGTATTCATCCTCTAGATAATTTGTTGAATCAACTATATAGTTTATTGAGTAAGCTATGTCTCTATAAGCTATTGAAGCATAGTATAGTTCTCTATCAAGACTAGATAATGCTCCATTGCCAAGTCTCTTCCTTTCTTCAAAAATCTCTACAGCTCGTTCCAGCTCATTAGTGATGTTATTTATAACATCTATATCTATTTCTTCAACATCCTCTCCATTAATTGATCTTTGGAGGTATGTAGTAGATTTGTTTAAATAGTATATGGTTTTTGTAAAGGTTTCTGGTAGTTTAGCAGTTACTCCTTCTTCACTACTTACTGGTGTGTAGAGTAGTAGAAGAGATACTGTTAAAGCAGATACTATTAAGAGTGCTAAAGCAATATCTGTCTTCTTCAAACCTTTTAACCTAAATCTATACACTCCAAGCACCCGTGTCTATCTATGTATGGACATCCTCTACTAGAAATATATTATACTAACCTAGTTTAATTTTTAATTACCATCTATAGATATACTATTGGGTTAAGCATTGCTGACATGGACTAAGGTGTGTACTAGTTGAACTGGAGGGGTGTGTTAAAGACTATTGCTGGTTTAGAGGGTATTCTTGGAGCACTAATGCTTATTGTACCAATAATAGATGTTATTACATACCAGCCAGTATCATATCCCTTCCTACTAGGTGGTGTATTGTTTATATTTATTGGACTGCTTTCTGAAAGGATTGAGGCTAAACCATTATCACTACAAGATAGCCTTGTTGTTGTATCGCTTGCTTGGCCCATTATATCTCTTGAAGCAGCTATTGCTCTAATGTTTTCTATTAACATATCTTTTATAGATTCATGGTTTGAGAGTATTAGTGGTTTTACAGGAACTGGTTTTACTGTACTAACTGGTATTGACTATATGAAACCGTCTATTGTTACATGGAGGAGTATTATGCAGTGGAGTGGTGAGCTTGGCTTCGTAGTTTTTGCTATGGTTATATTACCCTACTTCTACCATATAGGTAAGGGTGCTTATGGTATTGAGAGACCTGTTAAGATAGAGGCTTCATTCTATAGAACTGCTAGACTGCTTCTTAAGATATACCTTATACTAACAATAGCTGGTCTAGTATCGTATCTGTATGCTGGCATGAACCTATATGAAGCATTTAACCATATATTGACAACAATAGCTACTGGAGGCATGTCAACATATGATGCTGGCTACCAAGTAATATTTGATAGAGCACCCTATACCTATATACCAGTAATGGTGTTCATGTTTATTGGCGGTATGAACTTCTATATAATAGCTCGTGTGTTTAAGGGTGATCTAAGGTCTCTAGTTAAGAGTGAAGAGTTTAGAGCTTATGTTTACTCAATGCTGTTTCTAACATTCCTTACAATACTATCCTATATCTATGTAGAGAGAGCTAGTCTAACATACTCACTAATAGCTGGTAGTTTCAACTTCATATCTGGTATGACAACAACTGGTTTTAGTATAGGTGTTATTGGAGAACTATCTGATGCTACAAAAGCTATAATCATAGCTGGAATGTTTATTGGTGGTATGATGTTCTCAACAGCTGGTGGTATAAAGTCTATAAGACTACTCATCATATTTAAGAAGATTAAGGATATTGCTATAAAAGCTGTATTAGCAGCACCTATTGAGAAACGCGTATCAGTTGATGGAAACCCGTTGTCTGAAGACGAGGTTTCACAAGCACTATTGTTTACAATAACACATATGATGCTTATATTCTTTGGAGCACTGTTTATGACATTCTACGGATATAGTTTTATAGACACACTATTTGAAGCTACGTCAGCAGCTGGGTGTGTTGGTTTAAGTACTGGTGTTTTATCTCCAACAGCTCCAGTTGGTGTTAAAGTAACTATTATGGCTTTAATGCTTCTCGGTAGACTAGAGTATGTACAATTATCTCTACTTATAGCATACTTTACTGGTAAGAGAGCTTTAAGAATGCTCTACTAGTTTCTAGAAACACTGTTATACTAAGGTTATAAATTAGATTTTATAGCATAGTATATCTAGGGGTTATGGCTTGAAGATACTTGTTATAGGCGGTGGAGCTGTAGCTGAAGAGCTACTGTCTAAGCTTGATCTAAAGCAACACGAGGTTATTGTTGTTGAGAAGGATCCTTTGAGAAGGAAGGATATATCGTTAAAGTTTGACGTATACGTTATAGATCGTGATGCTACAGATATATCACTATATACATCAGATATACGTATGGATGAAATAGATGCTGTTATAGCGTTAACTGGTCGTAATGAGATAAACTTGTTTGTACTAGCTATAGCACGTATGTATGATGTACCATTTCGTTTAGCTAAGGTTACTGATACACGTATAGCTGATCTACTTATAGACCTGGGTCTTGGTGTACCTATTTGTCAGCCATCACTAGTTGCTACAATGATAGCTAACTATCTACAGTCAATACGTGAACCATACACTATGGGTTCTCTAGGTGGCTACAACCTATACCTTATAACACTTGCTGAAACAGATCGTGCTGTTGGTATGAAGATTTCTGAATTAGACCTACCTAGTAATGTTAAGGTTATACTTTTATTTGATGGTTCAAGGATATATTATCCAGTAGAAGACACTATACTTAAATCAGGGTATCAACTACTAGTACTAGGGAGTTCACCAAATATAATAAAGTATTTTAAGGGATGATGTATTGGATGGTAATGTATCTTTAACTAGTATAGATATTAATTCTCTACTACAATACCTGCTCCCAATAATAGTATCTTTAATAATAATACTTGTTATAAGAATACTTCTTGGAAGACTAATATCAACACTATATCGCCGTGGTATAATAAGTGTTGGTACAAAAATAACTCTTACAAGAATTTTTGATACTGGAGCAATTATAGCAGCTATAATAGTTGTCCTACAAGCATATACTATGGCTTTAACAACATATCTTGTAGTATTCCTACTAGCAGTATTTATTATAACAATGTTCTATTATGAAATAAAGGGGTTTACAGCCTATATATCACTCCAGCTACTAAAGTATATTAAGGGTAAGTTTTTAGAGATAAGACTGCCAAACCAGTTTAAACCAATATATGGTAGAATAGTCTCTATGGAGCCGTTCTCATCAACTATAGAGGATGTTAGTGGAGACAGGATCTATGTAGCTAACTCTCTACTAGTAAATGCTGTTGTTAAAGAGGCTATGCCTTCAATACCTATACGTATAAGAGTTAGTATATCTGATGAGAATACTTTAAGAGAAGTAGTTAATGATATTGTTAATGTGTTTAAACGTGGTCTTATAAACGTTTTTAGAGTTAATGAGTCAAGGATTATGATTAATAGAGTGACTAATAGTGAAGTAGAGATAATGGTTAATGCTATAACAATGACTATACCTATAAGGTTATCAGATATTGTAAAACTATTAGATGTCTTGAGAATGGAGTTGAGAAAGTATAACCCAGTTATAGAGATAGCCTACTAGCTTTTAACAAGAATATTCTAACAAATCACCTCTTAGATCAAAGAATGTACAGTCCTTAATAAGTACCTTAACATTTTTTCCAAGAAGATTATCTCTATAAGTAAATACTACTGGTGTATAGTTATCCATTCTACCAGTATATGTTGACCCATTAAACTCTGTAACAAAGGCTTTAACAACTCTTCCAACATACCTCCTATGCTTCCTAATACCAAGAGACTCTACAACATCCATTATCCTCTTAAGCCTATTCTTTACAACCCTAGAGTTTATTTGCGGTAGTGATGCAGAGTAAGTATTTGGTCTAACAGTAAACCTAGCTACATGTACACGATCAAACCATAGCTCTTTCAACAAATCTAGAGTAGCTTTAAAATCTTCCTCATCTTCACCAGGGTGTCCAACAATTATGTCAGTAGCAATAGCTATTCCATAAACCTTCCTCCTAAGCTCTTTGATAATAGAACGGTACATGTCTATAGTGTATCTTCTACGCATAATCTTCAATACCTTGTCACTACCACTCTGTACTGGTATGTGTAGAAACTTGTAGACTCTAGGATTCTTCAGTACATCAACAAGATCGTCTAGTATATTATACATTGTATCTGGGTTCATCATACCAATTCTAACCATGTAGTCTCCAGGTATTCTTGTAATCTCTCTAACTAGTTCTGGTAGTGCCTGTTTATGGTATAGGTCTAGTCCATAAACAGCTGTATCTTGTCCAGTAACCTCAATCTCTAGAGCACCCTTATCTATAAGCTCTCTAACAGTATCTACAACTAGTTCTATAGGGTAGCTCACTAGTTTTCTACGGGCATTCTTTACTATACAGAAACTACAGTTTCCAAGACAGCCATCCTGTATTGGTACATATGCTATACGGTCTACCATACACTTACCAAGTATGCTGCGGTCTCGATCACCTGTAAGTAGTATAACTCGATCACTAGACTCTACAGCTAAGTAGATTCTTGAGGAATTCTGTGGTGATACAAGGCTTGCTTCTGGAGCAATATTTGATAGTAGGTAGGGCTGTGCTTTAGCCATACAACCAGCTATTATAAACTTCTTACCATATTCTAGACAGTATTTTCTAAGTACTCTTATACGATGTATCATCCTTTGTTCAGTCTCCATACGTACTGTACAAGTGTTTATGATAACTACATCAGCTCCATCTATATCTTCTACAATAACGTGTCCTCTACTAGCAAGCACTGTCTCCATAATACTTGTATCTCCACGGTTTAATGCACACCCATATGTCTCAATATATACTCTAGCCATAGCGTTATCCTCTAACTATACAGAACTATGCTAATGTGTTTATATAGGATATACTAGATTATAGGTATATACGGTAATTTAAAATAGTCTCTAAACTATGATTAACAATACTGTGTAGAGGAGGGTATGGTATGGGACGTAGTATTAGAGATTATAGTTATGAAGAACTTCTTGATAGAGTATACTCTAGTCTTCCAAAGAAAACTGTTAAGAAAGAGGTATTTGAAATACCTAGAGCAGAGGTGTTATTTGTTGGAAACAAGACTATTATTAGGAATTTCAGCCAAATAGCTGATGTATTGAATAGAGAGCCTAAGCTACTGACAAGGTATTTTGTTAAAGAACTGGCTGTACCGGGTACTGTTGATGAGTCTGGTGCTCTTACTCTACAGGGTAGGTTTTCAATAGCTATTATTAATAAGCTTGTTGAGAGATTTGTTAAAGTCTATGTGTTATGCCCTACATGTGGTAGTAGGTTTACAGTTCTTGAGAAAGTTGGTAAAGTGTTTAAGCTTAAGTGTTTAGCATGTGGTGCTGAGACTACTTTAAAAGCTTTTTAGTCTTCTATAAATCATTATTATCCCTATATAACTGTTTAAGGTGTGTTTAAAAAGGTTATTAGAGAGATACTACCCTTGAGAGAATGTAATAGCTGTGTATGTGGGTATGGGTGTGTATGGAGTATAGTGTTGATGACGAGCTAGTGTATGTTAAAGAGTATAGAGCAGATGGAGAACATGTTGTAGCTATTTGTGACAGGGATCTTCTTGGTAAGAGAATTGTTGATGCTGGTATAAGTTTTTATGTAGACCCACTATTCTATGGCGGTAGGCTTATGACTATAAGAGAGGCTATTAGACTTTTAGAAATAGCTTCTATAGCTAATCTTGTTGGTGAAAAAATTGTTAGTACAGCTATAGAGCATGGTTTAGTACATCCAGATGCTGTTATAAGGATTAAGGGAGTACCGCATGCCCAAGTTATAAGGTTGTAAGGTGTCTATATGGCTAGATACTGTGTTAAATGTGGTAGAGAGTTGGGTGAAGAAACACCTATAGTTAACGGGTTGTGTCCAGACTGCTTTCTTAGAGACTATGGTGTTTTCCGTGAAACACCTGTTTTAGATATAGTTTTTTGTAGTAAGTGTGGTTTATGGAGGTATCATGGTAGATGGGTTCAGCCATTATCTATTGAAGAGATTATTCGTAGAATGGTTCTTGATAATCAGCAACACTATGTTAATAGTGGTGTTGAGATTATAGAGGTTGATGAAGTATCTAGTATTCATAGAGTTGGTAGAAGCTTTTATGAAGCAGTTGTTAAGATGCATGTACTTCTAGGCAGTCAAGCCATATACTCTGTTAGTGGTATTGTAAGATTTAGTGTTTCTAAAACAGTTTGTCCACAGTGTATGCGTAGAGCTAGTAAGTCTTTTAATGCATTAGTACAGGTTAGGAGTGCCCGGGGGCGTCTTAGTGATGATGAGAAGAGCTATGTTAGAAGTGTTTTACAAGAACCATCTATAGCTAGTGATATTGTAGAGGTTATTGAGACAAGGAATGGCTTTGATGTTAAAATGTTTTCACCTGTCACTGCTCGTCGTTTAGCATCTATTATAAACCGTGATCGTGGTGCACGTGTTATTGAGACTTTTAAGACTAGGAGATATGATCCTTCTAGAGGTAGGAGGGAGGGTGTTACAACTATTTCTATACGTCTACCAGATCTTGTTGTAGGAGATGTTGTATCATATAATGGCTCTTACGGTGTTGTATGTAGTGTTGGTAGTAGTGGTTTTAAAGTAGTTGATTTGGAGAGCGGTGTTTATAGGAGTTTCAAGTTTGATGATTATTGGAGTAAGCGTGTTGTTAGAGAAGAGAGTGTTGTTGTTAAAGAATATGTTGTTGTAGGCTATGACTCTAGTATGGTTTATCTACTGGATCCTATGGATGGCTCTATGATTGAGTATCCACGTTTAGCAAACCTTAATAGTGTTAGTGAGGGTGATAGAATTAAAGGATACTGGGTTAAAGGTAGAATGTATATGGCTAGGATATAGGGTGGTCTAATCTGCCTAAGAAGAAAAAGAAGAGGAAAAGGAAGGGGTTTGTTGAAGAGAGTACTAAAGAGCCTCCACTACCTGGTGAGGGAGAGGTATTGTGTGGTGTTGTAAGGCTTGTTGGTGGAGACCACTTGATTGTTAAGTGTCTTGATGGTGTAGAGCGTATGGTTAGAATACCTGGTAGGTTTAGGAGGAGGATGTGGATGCGTGAGGGAGACATTATACTTGTTGGTATATGGGATTTTAATCCTAGGAGGGGTGATGCTCTCTACCGTTACACACGTAGTGAGATCCAGAAGCTTCTTGATAAGGGTGTATTGCCTAGAGAGTTTCTTGAAGCATTGAGTGAACTGTTATGACAAGGGATTCTAGTGGAGACATATACTATTCTCCACGTTTACGTAGGTATGAGAAACGTATTAAGGATAGTGAGCTTCTTGAAACTGTTGAGGAGGTTTTTGACTTATTTACTGTACGTAGTCTATATGAGTTGATGAGGAGACGTGTGCTTAAGCGTCTTAATGGTGTTGTTAGTGCTGGTAAGGAAGCTCGTGTCTACTTAGGCTATGGGTTTAAGGATGAGAGATACGCTGTTAAGATCTACTTGACTGCTACAGCTGAGTTTAGGCGTGGTATACTTAAGTATATTATGGGTGATCCAAGGTTTGACGGATTGCTTCCAAAGGATACACGTAAACTAATATATTTGTGGACTAGGAAGGAGTATCGTAATCTTAAGAGAATGTATGATGCTGGTGTGTCTGTTCCTAAACCAGTTGCTTTCTATAACAATGTTCTTGTTATGGAGTTTATTGGTTTAGATAGTACACGTGCTCCACTACTTGTTGAAGTATGGAGTGAGCTTAGTGTTGATGAACTATATAGTGTCTATAGACAAGTTATAGATAATGTTAGGAAGCTCTACTGTGTTGCAGAGCTTGTACACTCCGATCTATCTGAATACAATATAATGATTCGTAGTGACTTAAGTATAGTATTGATTGATGTTAGTCAAGCTGTTCATATAAACCATCCTAACTCTATGGATTTCTTGGTAAGGGATATAAGGAATATACACCGTTTCTTCTATAGAGAGGTTGGACTAGAAATACCTGATCCAGATAGTTTATTGGAGGAGGTGACTTCTTGTGAGTAAGCGTGGAGGCTTTATAATGGGTGTTACAAGGCTTTATGAGAAGCTACCGCTTGACCGTATTGGTGTACTTATTGGTGAACATGGGCGTGTTAAAGAAGAGGTTATGGGGAGGACTAATACTAGGATAACAGTTGATTCAACAACTGGTACTGTAATCATAGAGCCTGCGTCGCCAAACACTACAGCACTACAGCTTATGAAAGCACGTGATATTGTGAGGGCTATAGCTTATGGTTTTAGTCCAGAACGGGCTATGAGACTACTTGATGAAGACCAAGTTCTTATAGTACTCGATCTAAGGCAGTACGTTGGCGATAAACCTAATCATCTACAGAGAGTTAAGGGGAGGATTATAGGTGAGGAGGGTAAGGCTAGGAGGAATATTGAAGAGGTTACAGGAACCTATGTATCAATATATAGAGACTATATAGCAATCATAGGCGGTTATGAATCAGCAAACATAGCAAAGGAAGCCATAGAAATGCTTATACAGGGAAGACAGCACTCAACAGTCTATCGTTTCCTAGAGAGGAAGATGTATTTAGAGAAGAGGAGGAGAATGAGAGAGCTGTGGAGGAAGCCATACTAAATATCATCTCTAGACAGGATCCATTCAATAAACTTTCTAGTATCAACCATACTATAGACTCTACTATACAGTACTTGTTTAACAACAACACCTCTACTTAATAACTCACTATATAGTGAGTCTCTAGAACTCCATATTCTTATAGACTTTCTATAGATACAGTAGCTACATGCTTTTAATAATAGCTTTGTATTGCTTCTAAGCTTATTATAGAAAGTTTTAACCATATTCTCTCTCCTACCTAAGACGTATACTAGCTTATCAATACATTTAAGGTCATCTCTTCCTACAACATCTAAGACTCTTTTACTAAAAGAGCGTACTAAGTGAGCGTTATAGCCGTACTTGTCGATAATGAGGCATAGATCGTCTATTGTCTTAGGACTCCATTCAAGTAAGTCAATGTACTCGTTAATAAGCATGTGTCCAAATAAATACCACCCACTTCTACTATAACAGCTATCTATATCCATGAATGAGCCAATAAAGAACATTACTATAGAGCCTTGCTTCTTTAAAACCCTCCTTATAGGATATGGTTTCCAATACTCTCCATAAGTACCTGTATAAAAGTCTGGATCTATATGGAACCCCTGTTTATCTAAACAACACTTTATATCCAGAGCTCTTCTAACACAACTTCTAGACAATACATTATACAATGGCTCCTCCACACCGTCAACAACATACACTAGATCATAAACACTATACTTGTCAATACTCCGTGGTAGTGGAATCCATTATCCAACACCATTAATTATTGGAGAAAACCCTCTAACACATGGAGAAACAGTATTAACACCAACATGGTAAGTCAAACCAATAAAAACACTACCAACAAAACCATAAAGTTTCTCAAGACAATCAAAAACACTAGAAAACCTATAAAAAAGAACCACCACAAAACCCCTCACGATGCGGGCCTTATCAACATCTCAATGATTCAGAAACCTTTAAACCCGGGTTCCCTCTTCATCGGGAACTCTAAACCCTACAAATATCTATAAAGAAAACACAACCTAAAATACATACCCCCACAAACACAAACCAGGTAAAACAGGGGGATAGAAACAATGGCGCCGGGGCGGGGATTTGAACCCCGGACCACCGGGTTTGCCAGCGGGATCCCCTGATGGGATCCCTGATTTGTTTACCAGGCTTTTCGAACCCGCGGTTTCTGTAAGACGGTTTGGAAACCGTCTTTTAACAGCCCGGCGCTCTACCTGACTGAGCTACCCCGGCTCTTCCTTTTTCTTTATTGTATTCTTATTGGGTTTTTAGGTTTTTTGTTTAAGATGTTTAGCCTATACTTTCCTACTTTAATTATTCTCTCAATTACTTATGTTATTGTTTAACATATCTTAGTGTTAAGAGCAAATAGGCCCTTCATTCCTCCAGCTCTTCTAATACTACACATCTACCTCCATGGAGAGAGACCTAAGGAGATAAGGTTCTATTTTCAATTCTTTATGTTATTACCAGTTGATGAAGCCCATAATCTCTTCCTAAGGCAAACAAGTTACTTTTCAATTCTTTTTGTTATTACCGATGGAGAGGGTGTTCAATCACCGTTTGTTGATGGAAGCTTTCAATTCTTTTTGTTATTACCA
>CAYZRH010000015.1:0-40460 GCA_964480805.1 uncultured Desulfurococcaceae archaeon | reverse complement strand
CCGGGACCTACGGGTTAAAAGCCCGCCGCTCTACCTGGCTGAGCTACGGGCCCTTTTTTAGGAGGGCTTCTCTAACTATTAATTGAACCCTATTCATCTCTATTAAATCCTTTTTCCTAAAGAGGGATTGCTGGGTGTCCTCATTTATATACTTGTTTATAGATACTGTTGTTTATGGTAAGACTTAAGAACCCGTATGGAAATAGGCTAGTTAGTCTATACATGTGCTTACTGAGTAGAGTAAAGTATAAGTTATAGTTTATAGATAAGTAGGGGTTGAATAGCTATGAGTAAGTCTAGTAAGTCTAAGAAGAAAGTAAATATTCTAGAACATGAATGGGTTCCTGAACACGAGATATTGAGTCCAGAGGAAGCTTATAGAGTGCTTAAAGAACTTGGTATAAAGCCTATACAGCTTCCATGGATAACTGCTAGTGACCCTGTTGCACGTGCTATTGGCGCCCGTCCAGGAGACATTATACGTATTAGACGTAGGAGTGTTACAGCTGGAGAGATAGTTGTATATAGGTATGTAGTTATTGGATAAACTCTTTAGGTGGTAAACCCGTGTCTGAAAACAAGTCTTTAAACAAGTTTCCTACTCCAGATGATAGATGGGTTGTTACGGAAGCTTATTTTAGGGAGAAGGGTCTTGTAAGACAACACCTTGATAGCTATAATGATTTTGTTGGACGTGTTCTTAAAGAAATTATTGGAGAGTATTGTGAAATACCTGTACCAACTATTAATGGTAAGATAGTTATTGATGATCTTAGGATTGATAAGCCTAAGATACGTGAAGTAGAGGGTTATGAGGAAGAAGTCACTCCTATGGAGTGTCGTTTAAGAAACCTCACTTACGCCTCACCCACTTATCTTAGATTCCATATTGAGATTGAAGGAGAGTATTTTGGTCCACATGAGATACTTCTTATGCACTTACCTATAATGCTTCGTTCATACATAGACCCCCTATCACGTAAGCCTGGTGAGAGTGAGGAGGAGTATGTTAAGAGGCTTACAGAAGCTAGAGAGGATCCAAGGGATCCTGGTGGATACTTTATTATTAATGGTAGTGAACGTGTACTTGTAGCTCAAGAGGATCTTGCTAGTAACAACGTATTAGTCGATAAGGCTAGTGAGGGTTCTGCAGTAACACATATTGCTAAAGTTATTAGTGTTGCTCGTGGTAGGAGGAGTCAGCTTGTTATAGAACGCCGTAAGGATGGTATATTGTATGCTAGTTTCCAGGGTATACGTGTACCATTTGTTGTACTCATGCGTGCTCTAGGTCTTGAGAAGGATGAGGATATAGTCTATGCTATAAGCCTTGATCCAGAGATTCAGAAGGAGCTATTGCCCAGTCTTGTTAAAGCTGCTAGTATAAGGAAGGTTGATGACGCACTAGACTTTATTGGTTCACGTATAGCTATTGGACAGCCTAAGCCATTGCGTATAGAACGTGCTAAACTAATGCTTACAGAGTATATGCTACCACACATAACTGCTACACAAGAAGATGCTGAAGAACTTAGTAAGATACTTGGTAGGCAGGTAACAGTTGATGAAGCTAAGAGACTGCTTAAAGCATTCTTTATAGGACAGATGGCTTGTAAACTACTAGAACTCGTTAAGGGATGGAGGAAGCCTGACGACAAAGACCACTATAGGAATAAGAGGCTTAAACTAGCTGGTGAACTACTAGCCCAGTTACTCAGATATAATCTAGCAAACTACTTCATACGTGAACTAAAGAATGCTATAGAGAAGAACTGGAGTAAGCATAGAAGAGCAGACATTATAAAGAGTGTGCTTAAGCCAGGTATGCTTACAGACCGTATACTACACGCTATGGCTACAGGTAATTGGCCTGGAGGAAAGACTGGTGTAAGCCAGTTACTAGACCGTACAAACCTTATGAGCTCACTAAGCCATCTACGTAGAGTTGTATCACCACTAGCCCGTAGCCAGCCACACTTTGAAGCACGTGAACTCCATCCAACACAGTGGGGACGTATATGCCCATTTGAGTCTCCCGAAGGACAGAATATTGGATTGGTTAAAAACCTTGCTTTAATGGCTAACGTTAGTGTTGGTGTTCCAGAGGAAGAGGTTAGACATGTACTTAGAAGACTTGGTGTAGTACCTATTAGTAAGGTTATAGAGCTTGCTAAGAAGAAGGGTTCAGAAACACTCCTTGGATGGAGCCGTGTATACCTTAACGGTAGGCTTATAGGCTATCACTCAGATGGCTCAAGGCTTGCACATGAGATCCGTAGAATGCGTAGACGTGGAGAACTTAGTCCAGAGGTTAATGTAGCACATCTTGTTACAAAACACACTAATGAGGTATTTGTAAATACTGATGCAGGCCGTATACGTAGGCTACTGTTTGTTGTAGAAAATGGCGAGCTAAGGCTTAAGCCTGAGCATATAAAGAAGCTTAAGGAGGGTAAGTGGAGCTTCAGCGATCTCGTTGTAAACGGTATTGTAGAGTTTCTAGACGCTGATGAGGAAGAGAATGCTTTGATAGCACTGAATCCAGAAGAAATTACTCTAGAACACACCCATATGGAGGTATGGACACCATCTATACTAGGTATAACAGCATCACTAATACCCTATGCAGAACACAACCAGAGCCCACGTAACACTTATGAAGCAGCAATGGCTAAGCAGGCTCTAGGCCTATATGCTGCTAACTTCCAGCATCGTTCAGACTCACGTGGACACTTCCTACACTATCCACAGAAACCGCTTGTACAGACACGTGTAATGGATATCATAGGGTTTAACGACCGCCCTGCTGGACAGAACATGGTTGTAGCTGTTATGAGTTTTACAGGCTATAATATAGAGGATGCATTGATCATGAATAAGAGTGCTGTAGACCGTGGTCTTGGACGTAGTACTTTCTTTAGACTATACGCTACAACAGAGTACAAGTACCCTGGTGGACAAGAGGATGTTATAGAGATACCGCAGAGCCATGTAAAAGGCTATCGTGGACCTAAGGCTTATGACAAGCTTGAGGAAGACGGCATTGTTGTTCCAGAGACTAAGGTTAAGGGTGGAGACGTTCTTATAGGCAAGACTAGTCCACCAAGGTTCTTAACAGTGCAGGAGTACGGTGTTGGTGCAAGCCTTGTTAGACAGGATACAAGTATTGTGACACGCCATGGCGAGAAAGGTGTTGTTGATACAGTATTGATGACAACTGATTCAGAGGGTAATAAGCTTGTTAAAGTACGTGTACGTGATCTAAGGATCCCCGAGCTTGGAGACAAGTTTGCCAGCCGCCATGGACAGAAGGGTGTTATTGGACTACTTATACCACAAGAGGATCTACCGTTTACTGAAGAGGGTATTGTACCAGATCTTATAATTAACCCACATGCGTTCCCAAGCCGTATGACTGTTGGACAGCTTATAGAGAGTATTGCTGGTAAAGTAGCTGCTCTTGAGGGGAGGTTTGTTGATGCTACACCATTCTATAAAGAACCTGTTGAGAAGATCAAGATTACTCTACGTAGACTAGGCTATCCAGATACTGGAGAGGAAGCAATGTATGATGGACGTACTGGTGAGCTACTTCTTAACCCAATATTCATAGGTATAGTGTATTACCAGAAACTACACCACATGGTATCAGATAAGATACATGCTCGTGCACGTGGCCCAGTACAGATACTTACTAGACAACCAGTAGAAGGAAGAGCGCGTATGGGTGGGTTGAGATGGGGTGAGATGGAGAGAGACTGTTTAGTAGGTCATGGAGCAGCTATGTTGCTTAAAGAACAGCTTCTAGATAAGAGCGACCGTACTATAATATATGTATGTGATATATGTGGACATATTGGATGGTATGACCGTAGTAAGGGTAAGTATGTATGTCCTGTCCATGGAGACCGCGGTAAGCTCTATCCAGTAGAGGTTTCTTATGCTTTCAAACTCCTACTCCAAGAGCTTATGAGTATGTGTATAATGCCTCGTCTCCGTCTAGAAGATATTGTTAAGAAGAAGTAGGTTGGTGCTTAGACTATGGTGTCTATAAGGAGGATTGGGTCTATAAAGTTTGGTTTACTTAGTCCAGATGATATTAGGAAGATGAGTGTCACAGCTATTATTACATCAGATGTATATGATAATGATGGAATGCCTATTGATGGAGGTATAATGGATCGTAGGCTTGGAGCTATAGAGCCTAGGGAGACATGCCCTATATGTGGTAATACACGAGACTCTTGTCCAGGTCATTTTGGACATATAGAGCTTGCTAGACCAGTTGTTCATGTAAGTTTTGTAAAGTATATACACATGTATCTAAGAGCAACATGCCGTATATGTGGTAAAATACTTCTTAGTGAGAATGAGATACAGAGATACCTAGATCTTATGGCCAGGCTTGAGAAAGTTGGTGCTAAACCACTCGTTAATAGGCTTGTAGAGTACATACGTAGGAAAGCAGTTAAGACAGTAAAGTGTCCACACTGTGGTGCAAAGCAGTATAGGATTCGTCTTGAAAAACCATATATATTCTATGAAGAACGTGAAGAAGGTGTTGTAAGACTAAACCCAGCTGATATACGTAAGCGTTTAGAGAAGATACTTAATGACCATGTTAGACTACTTGGTGGAGACCCGTTAGAAGCGCGTCCAGAATGGATGGTTTTAACAGTACTACCTGTACCACCAAAAGCTGTACGTCCATCAATACTACTGGAGACTGGTATACGTAGTGAAGACGATCTAACTCATAAGCTTGTTGATGTAGTACGTATCAATAATAGGCTGCGTGAACATATTGAGAGTGGTGCACCAAACGCTATTATTGAGGAAGAGTGGGAGCTTCTACAATACCATATAGCGACCTACTTTGATAACGAAATACCTGGTATTAGCCCTGCTAGACACCGTAGTGGTAAGGTTTTGAAAGGTATTGCTCAGAGACTTAAGGGTAAGGAGGGACGTTTCCGTGGACACCTGAGTGGTAAGCGTGTAGACTTTTCAGCACGTACAGTCATATCTCCAGACCCTAACCTTAGTATCAACGAGGTTGGTGTACCAATTGATGTAGCTAAAGTACTTACTGTACCAGAGAAGGTTACTCCATGGAATATTGATGAACTTAGAAGACTTGTACTCAACGGCCCTGAGAGATGGCCTGGTGCAAACTATATCATATGTCCTGATGGCAGACGCATTGATCTAAGATTCGTTGATCGTAAGGCTAAGGCTGAATCACTAGCACCTGGATTTATTGTTGAAAGGCATCTTATGGATGGAGACATAGTACTGTTTAACCGTCAGCCAAGTCTACACCGTATATCAGTTATGGCTCATGTAGTACGTGTACTACCCTATAAGACGTTTAGGCTAAACCTACTAGTCTGCCCACCATACAATGCCGATTTTGATGGAGATGAGATGAACCTCCATGTACCACAGAGTGAGGAGGCCCGTGCTGAAGCACGTGTTCTCATGCTTGTTGAGAAACACATACTAAGCCCACGCTATGGTGGACCAATTATCGGTGGTTTACAAGACTATATTAGTGGTGCTTTCCTACTAACAGCTAAGTCTACTATACTAACTAGAGATGATGTTATAGACTTACTTGGAGTAGCTGGATACCGTGGAGCATTCCCTGAACCAGCCATACTTAAGCCCGGCCCATACTGGACTGGTAAGCAACTTGTAAGCCTATTCCTTCCTAAAGACTTGAACTATAAGAGGAGAGCAACTATTGGTAAAGCAGCTACACTAGCATGTATTGATGAGGATTGCCCGCATGACAGCCTTGTTATTATAAAGAACGGCTTGTTACTTGAAGGTGTTCTCGATAAATCAAGTATTGGACGTGAAGAACCTGAGAGCCTACTACACTGGCTTGTTAAAGAGTATGGTGAGGACGTAGCTAGGAGGTTTATGGATAACGTCTATAAGATGTTTATACGCTATGCTGAAAAGCATGGTTTAACACTATCCTATGACCATGTAGTATTGCCCCAGGATGCTATGAGGAAGGTTAAAGAGATTATTATGGAGAAGCGTAAGGAGGTTTTCGAGCTCATTGAGAAGTATAAGAGACGTGAACTAGAGCCTAAGCCTGGCCGTACACTAGAGGAGACTCTTGAAGAAGAGATTATTGATCTATTGTCTAAGAAGCTACTTGATGATGTAGCAGAGGTTATTACACCATACTTTAACTTAAGAAACCCAGTTATAGTAATGGCTCGTACTGGTGCACGTGGTAATCCAGTAAACCTTACACAAATGGCTGCCCTACTTGGACAACAGACTGTACGTGGTAGGAGGATTACACGTGGTTTTATGGAGCGTACACTACCGCACTTCAAGCCAGGCGATCTTGGTCCAGAGGCACGTGGTTTTATAGCACATGGTTTTGCTGAAGGATTGTCCCCTATAGAGATGTTCTTCCATGCAGCAGCTGGTCGTGAGGGATTGGTTGATACTGCTGTACGTACTAGTCAGAGTGGTTACATGCAGAGAAGGCTTATTAACGCGTTACAAGACCTTAGAGTAGAGTATGATGGTACAGTGCGTATGCCTACTGGCGAGATTGTACAGTTCCGTTATGGTGAGGATGGTGTAGACCCTATGTGGAGTGATCATGGTAAAGCTGTTAAAGTAGAACGTGTTATTGAGAAAGCTATTGGGTGGAGGATGTAGTTTATGAGTAGAGAAGAATATATTGGATCTAGGGATGAACTAGTAGAGTATCTTGAGAAAAACCTACGTGATAGAGTAAGTACTCTAGTCTATGAAGAGACTTGTGAACAACTTATAAAGGCTTGGGAGGACTATGGGCTTACATGGAGTGAGCTTAAGAAGATAGTTGATGAAGTTATTGAGAGATACCATAGCTCTCTAATAGAGCCTGGTGAAGCTGTTGGTACAGTAGCTGCTCAGTCAATAGGTGAGCCTTCTACACAAATGACTCTACGTACATTCCACTATGCTGGTGTCCGTGAGTTTAACGTCACACTAGGTCTTCCAAGACTTATAGAGATTGTTGATGCACGTAAGAAGCCTGGCACACCTATTATGGAGATCCACCTTGATGAAGAACACAGGTTTAGTGAAGATAAGGCTCGTGAAGTTCAGAGAAGAATTGAGACTACTACTATAGAGAATATTGCTAGAAGAGTTGATGTAGACCCGTTAACTGGGGTCTCTATAGAACTAGACCCTGTTATGATGGAGGATAAGGGTGTTTCTTTAGAAGCTGTTAAGAAGGCTCTTGAAAAGCTTAAACTAGGTGATGTAAGTGTTGATGAAGAGAGTAAGACTGTTTTTATAGAGTGGAAGACATCACCTGATTATACTAAAATGGAGAGGATACGTACACGTATACTACAGGCAAGGATTAAGGGTGTTAAGGGTATTAATAAGGTTATTATACAGAAGCGTCTTGTCAAACAACCTGATGGTAGTGAACGTGAGGAATACGTATTGATTTCTGAAGGTAGTAACTTAGCAGAGGTTATGAAGATACTCGGTGTTGACCCTAGGAGGGTCTTTACTAACAATATTAAGGAGGTTGAAGAAGTTCTCGGTATAGAGGCTGCACGTATAGCTATTATTAAGGAGATTATGGATGTACTAGAGGATCAGGGACTGGATGTTGATATAAGGCATGTAATGCTTGTAGCAGATATTATGACGTGGAGTGGTACAGTTAAACAAGTTGGTAGACACGGTGTTGCTGGTGAGAAGCCTAGTGTACTAGCACGTGCTGCTTTCGAGATGACTGTTCAGAAGCTTGCTGAAGCATCTATTGCTGGTGAAGAAGACCCTCTTGTTGGTGTAACAGAAAATGTAATAATAGGGCAGCCTATACCATTGGGTACTGGTATAGTGGAACTGTACATGCGTCCTAGTGAAATAGTTGAAGAGGAGAAGGAGGAGGGTGGTGGAGAATGAGTTTAACTGTATCAGATATTGGCCGTGAACTACAGATGGTTCTTAAAACAGGGTCTGTTGTTATAGGTAGCCGTAACACTATAAGATTAGCTAAACTAGGTAAAGCAAAGCTTATAATTATAGCTTCTAACGCTCCTCCAGAGATAAAGAAGGATTTAAAATATTATGCAAAACTATCTAATATACCAGTATACGAGTTCCCTGGTACAAACATGGAGCTTGGAGCACTATGTGGTAAACCGTTTAGTATAGCGTCTATGGCTATAGTGGATCCTGGTCAATCAAATATAGTTGAACTAGTTAAGGAAGCTAGTGGGGTGGAGAGCAAGAAGTGAGTGTTAGACTTACACCTGAAGAACTAAGGTATATGGCTTTACTACACGAGCTCACTGGTGTCCATGTTAGAGACTGTATTATAGATAATGACTTCAACCGTATAATATTTGTTGTAAATACTGATGAGATAGGTCAGGCTATTGGTCCACGTGGTTTTAATGTACAGAGGTTAAGGAAGATTATTGGTAAGAGTATAGAGATTGTTGGTTATAGTGAAAAGCTTGAGGATATGGTTAAGCTATCACTAGTTCCTGCACGTGTACGTGATGTAAGGCTTGTAAAACGTGCTGGTAAGAAGACTATATATGTTAGTGTAGACCCAAGTGATAAGGGTATAGCTATTGGTAGGAATGGTAAGAATGTTGCAAGAGCAAGAATATTGTTGAAGAGATACTTTGACGTAGACAATGTAATAATAGCTTAGAGAGAAGCGAATAGTTTAAGAAACCCTATTCTATCCTATGGTTATAGAGAGGTGTAGAATGGGGTGACTGGTAAGAAGTCTCCAAGTGGGTTATACGCAGCTAGGAAGTTGCGTAGAAAGAGGCTTAAGTTCCGTTGGAGTCAGAGAGAGTTTAAGGTAAAAATGCTTGGTTTAAAGAGGAAGGTTGATCCATTAGAAGGAGCGCCTATGGCTCGTGGTATAGTGCTTGAGAAAGTTGCTGTAGAGGCTCGTCAGCCAAACTCTGCTGTACGTAAGTGTGTTCGTGTACAACTTGCTAAGAATGGTAAGGTTGTGACAGCCTTTGTTCCATGGGATGGCGGTATAAACTATATTGACGAGCACGACGAGGTTGTTATAGAAGGTATTGGTGGTCCACGTGGCCGTTCAATGGGTGACATACCTGGTGTTAGATATAAGGTTATAATGGTTAATGGTGTATCACTTAGAGCTCTATGGCTTGGTAAGAAACAGAAGCCTATACGTTAGAAAACGTCTTCTCCAAAATCCTCTTCCCCAGATTCTCCAAATTCTTCTTCATCTAGTGCTTCAAAGTCTTCCTGTTGATCGACAAGTATCTTCCTAATATATACTGGCTTATGAGTTAGTAGTGCTAGTAGTATAGCATGGCTTGGTATCATCTTCCTCCTAATAACGGCGTTTTCATGTCCAAACTCTACAGTTGCTGCATAAGTGTATGTTTCAGGGTTTATAGAATCTATAATAACTCTTCTAAGATGTCTACCAACTTCCTCTATAGCTCCAGGTATTGATGTTATTATATCAAATATTGTCTCACGATCATCGTTTAAGTCGTATTCGTAGTCAGGGTCTATACCCTTCATCTTCTTTATAACAAGGACTATATCTATAGGTACAGAGTATAGTTTAAAAACACGTCCATCTTCAAGCCTACATGTTATAAGCGTTTTACTAGGTATAGGATATAGTACTCCATCAATAACTGTTTCTGTAAAAGATATTGAAGCATCTATGTCATATACTTTCAACAACTCCTCTTCTCTATAACTACTACTCAAACCAGCCTAAACCTCTACACTTCTAGTAATTGAATAGTTTAGCTTATGAGGCTTATATACCTAATCAATCCTATATTCTATGGAGAGGAAAGGGTTTTTAGGGATTTAGTATTTTTCATTCTAAACCAGTGGTTTAGGAGGGATATAGTGGTATGGCTGGTAAGGAGAGTGTTATTGTAGAAGTTAGAGAGGTTAAGTTGTTTGGTAAATGGAGCTATAATAACATAGTTGTTAGAGACCCTGGTTTAAAACGATACATATGTTTAAAACCAGTATTCCTACCACACACTGGCGGTAGACATGAACATAGAAGATTTGGTAAAGCAGAAGTACCTATTGTTGAAAGGCTTATGAACAAGCTTATGAGGCCGGGGCGTAATATGGGTAAGAAGCATCTTGCATACAATATTGTTAAGAAAGCCTTTGACATCATATATCTTAAGACTGGTGAGAACCCGTTACAAGTACTTGTGCGTGCTATAGAGAATTCTGCACTACGTGAGGAGACTACTAGGATAATGTATGGTGGTATAGTGTATCATGTAGCTGTTGATGTAGCTCCGCAGAGAAGAGTTGATCTAGCACTAAAGCATTTAACAGAGGGTGCCCGTATGAAAGCCTTCAACAACCCATTGCCTATAGAGGAGGCTCTTGCTGAAGAGATTATTGCTGCCGCAAACAATGATCCTAGGAGCTACGCTATTCAGAGGAAGGAGGAGATTGAAAGGATAGCTCTTAGTAGTAGGTAGTTGTTTCATAGACTTAGCTATACACTATTCTAGTCATTATATAGTGTATCTTATTAGATAACCTTATAAGAGAGCTGTTACGTAATCTATCTAACAGTTTCCAAGAAGGTAGTGTGATTTAATTTAGATTTAAAAGGGTGGGTGTAATGAGCTCTGAAAAACCACATCTAAACCTAGTAGTGATAGGGCATGTAGACCATGGTAAGAGTACACTAGTAGGACACATCCTATACCGTCTAGGACTCGTTGATGAAAAAGCTGTTAAAATACTTGAAGAAGAGGCTAAGAAGAAGGGTAAAGAAAGCTTCAAATTCGCATGGCTACTAGATAGACTTAAGGAGGAGCGTGAACGTGGACTAACAATAGCACTAACTCATCTAAAGTTTGAGACAAGAAAGTATATCTTTACAATAATTGATGCCCCCGGTCACCGTGACTTTATTAAGAACATGATAACTGGTGCTAGCCAAGCTGATGCTGCACTACTAGTTGTTAGTGCTCGTAAGGGTGAGTTTGAAGCTGGTATGAGTGCTGAGGGTCAGACACGTGAACACGCTATACTAGCTAAGACAATGGGTATTACACAGCTTATTGTAGCTGTTAATAAGATGGATGCTACTGACCCACCTTGGAGTGAGAAGAGGTATAAACAGATTGTTGGTATTCTACAGAAGTTCCTTAAGAGTCTAGGATTTGATGTTAGTAAGATACCATTCATACCAGTTAGTGCATGGACTGGAGACAACCTTATTGAACGTAGTGTTAACATGCCATGGTATACTGGCCCTACAATGGTTGAAGCACTAGACATGCTTGTACAACCACCTAAGCCTGTTGATAAACCACTACGTATACCTATACAAGACGTATACGCTATATCTGGTGTTGGCACAGTACCTGTTGGACGTGTTGAGACTGGTGTGTTAAAGGTTGGTGATAGACTAGTCTTTATGCCTCCAGCTAAGGTTGGTGAAGTACGTAGTATTGAGATGCACCACGTTAGGATACAGAAGGCTGAACCAGGAGACAATATAGGCTTTAACGTACGTGGTATTAGTAAGCGTGATATCAAGCGTGGTGATGTAGCTGGACACTTAGACCACCCTCCAACAGTTGCTGAAGAGTTTACAGCACGTATATTCGTTATATGGCATCCAACAGCTATTGCTCCAGGGTATACGCCAGTTGTACACATACATACAGCTAGTGTTGCGTGCCGTATTGTAGAGATCATGGCTAAGCTTGATCCAAGGACTGGACAAGTTGTTGAAAAGAATCCTCCATTCCTAAAACAGGGTGATGCAGCTATAGTAAGGCTTAAGCCTATTAAGCCACTGGTTGTTGAGAAGTATAGTGACTTCCCACCACTTGGAAGGTTTGCTATGAGAGATATGGGTAAGACTGTTGGTATCGGTGTTGTTGTAGAAGTTAAGCCTATGAAGATAGAGATTAGGGCTAAGTAAGACTGGTTAAGAACTAATGGTTTTCTAAACCAAATAGTTTTTCAACCCTTTTACACAATTCTCTATTCTAGCTCTATAGTAGGGGTGTAGAGAATGTCTATGGTTCGTATAAAGATTTGGAGTACAGATGTTGATAAATTGAATGAGTTTGTATCAAAAATAGTTGATATAGCTAAGAGAACAGGTGTACGTATAAAGGGTCCCATACCACTACCTACAAAGAGACTTGTAGTACCAACGCTAAAGCTACCGCATGGCGAGGGCCGTAAGAAGTGGGAGCATTGGGAGATGAGGATACATAAGAGGATAATCTATATAGCTGCTGATGAACGGGCTATGAAACAACTTATACGCATACGTGTACCTCCAGAGATATGGATGGAGGCAGAACTAGTAAGATAGTCTAACTAGATATACAGTCCTTATCTACTATTCGTCACTATTCAAGACTATAGTAGATACTATGTTTGTACAAGACACTAGAGATAAACAATTATGCACTAGAAAAACAATACACCACTATGGATAGAGGGTATGCTAGAGACATGTATAGAGTATTCTAGTTAGCAGCAGCAATACTACCAGCAATAAAGTATCTAAATGATGTACCAGGATCTAGTAGATACTATTATGAAGACATCATAGGGTCTCCATAGAAACTAGAAAGAGGTGAAACAATAAAAATAATAGAAAAACAGGAGAGGAGGACAAACGGTAATAGAGGAAAGAATAGAGAAACACGCAATAAAGAAGGCAAGAATATAAACTAACAAAACCACTATAAAACCCCACATACAAGAAATAACTATAGAGCCGGGGTGCCCGAGTGGACTAAGGGGCTGGCCTGGAGAGCCAGTGCTCCATGCGGGGTGCGCGGGTTCGAATCCCGCCCCCGGCGCTATTGTCTCTCTAATAATGTTTAGTTGTTTTAGCTAGTTTTTGAGGTAGTGTTTCGCGTTTGTTGATCTAGTTATTCTCTAGACTAGAGTTTGTTGGGAACTTTTCTTAAATAAGCTATGTTATCTAATACTATGGGTTTATGTACTATGTGATTGGTAAGCTATTATTGAGGGGGGCTGAATGGATGGTATATTGTTAGATGAGAAGGATATTCAAATACTGGATATTATTCAGGAGAACTGTAGGTTGTCTCTTAAAGATTTGTCTAAGAGAACTGGTCTCCCTATAACAACTGTTCATACTAGGTTGAAGAAGCTTGAGAAACAGGGGGTTATAAAGGGCTGTCATGCTGTACTTGATTCTAAAGTACTTGGCTTTAGTGTAACTGCTTTCATACTAGTCTCCTTCACCTATAAAGCTGGTAGAGAGAAGCTTTCTCAAAGAGATATTGCTAGGAAGATAGCAGGGTTTCCAGAAGTGCAGGAAGTCCATATAGTTACTGGTGAATGGGATATTATTGTTAAGGTTAAGGTTAGAAGTGTTGATGAGTTAGGTAGGTTTGTTGTTGATAAACTAAGGACTATAGAAGGTGTTGATAAAACACTTACAAGTGTTGTACTGGATACAGCTAAAGAGACTTTATCAATACCAGTTTATAAGGTAAAGTTTTAGTAAAGAGCTTTACAACCATGGCTCTAGGTAAGAGATATTACTTTGTTAAACATACATTTATAGTTGATGCATATTGGATAATGTGTCCATACAGATAGCTACAGCTATACTAGTTATAGCTACATTATACGCTATATACTGTAGAAGAAGAAACCTATACACACCAATACTAATGCTATCGGCAATAACTATCTTATTAATTGAAGCACTAGCGTCAATAGTTTTTTCTAAAAGCTTATGGATAGACTATGGCTATCTAAACATATTATTTACTGGTTTGAGAATAAGTGTTTTAAATGGAGTTTTTAATAAGGTTATGGTTTTAAATCTATCAATAGTACTCTTATCAGTAGTAATCTATAGTATAAAGTATATTGAGTACTTGAGAACAGGTATTGATGAAAGACATTACTGGATATATCTATGTACATTATCGTTAGCACTAGTGTATGTAGTTATAGTAAGTAATCTAATACTGTTTATAGCGTTTCTAGACATAGTTATAGTGTTTACAGCACTACTAATATCTATTGACACACACAACTATAGGGCAAGAATAGCTACAAGACTATATGTATCAATAAGTATGTTAGCAAGTGCATTAATTCTTCTAGGATTCTTAATAGTATGTATAGATTATGGAGTTATAGACTTGTGTTTTATAGAAAAACCTATTATAGATCCGTTACCCGAGATACTAGTCACTATAGGCTTTATAGCAAAAGCGGGTTTATTCCCATTCCATTTATGGATACCTAGAGTTCATTCAGAAGCTCCAACACCAGTATCTGCTCTAGCAAGTGGTTATCTAGTTAATATAGGCTTATACGGTATACTATTGTTTCACATAACACTATTTAGTATCAATCCAGCAGTCTTCTACATACTACTCGTATCTAGTACATCTAGTATGCTATACGCTAGTTTAGCAGCTCTAGCACAGAGAGATCTTAAGAAGTTTATAGCTTATACAACTATAGCTCATAATGGGTATACAGTTTTCTGTATAGCACTATCTATGCACATGCTTCTAGAGCCGAGTATAGGATATAGTGTTATGGCGTCAATACTAGTGCTTTCAACAGTAATGTATATGCTCAACCACTCACTAGCTAAAGTATCATTATTCAACATAGCTGGTTTAATAACACTAGCTATTGGAACTAGAGATATAGATAAAATGGGTGGTTTAAGAAAATTTACTAAACCACTCTATTTCCTAGCAATTCTATCAACAATAGCTTTAATAGGTCTTCCTCCAAGTCTAGGCTATATAGCTAAATCATTAATACATTCTTCAATACTTAAGACTAGTCTATCCTTTCTAGCAGACTTATCACTAGCTACTCTAGTATCCTTTCTAACAGCAACCTATATGGTTAAGCTTCTATATAGAGTATTTATTTTAGAAACAGAGTATATAAGGCTACACCCTATTGTGGAAAGACAAGATGTTTTAACTAATAAACACCTACTACTAGGCTCTATAACACCCTTAACAGCATCAATATCTCTAGCACTATACTCTAGCATTCTAGTAAACATGTTAAACTCAATACTACATACAGTAGATATACAAGTTATTAAAGCTGGAGAACTGCTATGGACAACCCCATTACTAGCTATAATTAAGCCAAACATACCATTTATACAACTAAGTCTCTATGAAGAAATATTCATAGTCACACTCTCACTAACAATAGTTCCACTAGTCACACTATCTAGTCTATGGCTTTGGCACTATCTAGAATACATCGGCCATATAATTTACAATAAAATCAATAAGATAGTGTATGAAAAACATTTACTAGAAAGGATCTATGTAGTTAAAGAACAAGTTCTACACTATATTGAGTGTTTTGAAGAAAACTATGGGTTGCCAATAGCTGTCTCTATAGTAGTTCTTCTCTTAGTAATACTTTTAATAATGTTTTTATAGAATATTGTTTAGGAAACTCTCTATGTATTCTAATGGTATAGTTAAAGGAGTTTGGTAATGGTCTCTAAAGTATCTAGGAGAGTTATTGTATTGTTTATGCTATTGGCTATAGTAGTTGTTTCATCAATAGTTATCTCTAGTTTAAACATGTTGTTAATACCATTAACTATAGAGGAGAGAGTTATAGTAGATTATTTTATAAAATACTCCTACAACCCCTATAACTTGTCTACCTCAACACCTGCTATAGTTAACGCTATTGTATGGATTTTCCGTGGATTAGATACTGTTTATGAAACTATAGTTTTCTATACATCTATAGTTGTTTCTCTATCAATATACTATGAGTATTTAACAGAAGCTTCAAGAGATAGACATAGGTTATCACTAATACCTAGAACAGTTGCTAGAGTCTCACTAGTAGCAGCGTTAACAGTAGGTGTTATACTAGCTATTAATGGATACCTATCCCCTGGTGGAGGGTTTCAAGGAGGAGCTATTGTTTCTGCTTTAATATTTACTCTTGCTATACTATATTCAACAAGCTACGTATTATCATATAAGGTAAACTATAGACAACTTATAATACTCCGATCTATAGGTCTACTAGGAATACTATCGATAATGACATATTTAGTAGTCCATACAATTATAGCTAAGCCTATATTAAGGCCTTCAACAATATACCTTCAATGGCTAGTTGTTAATGGGCATCCTATACCTATAGCAATTATACTCTACAACATTTTTGAGTTAGCTACAGTAGCTAGTGGTTTTGCAATACTCTACCTTGTAATAATTGTAGCTGGGTATAGGGTGTCTAGTAGTTGAATCAACAAGTTCTTTTACTAAATCTCTTCCTCTTATCAATTATTACAAACATTATTATAGCTGTCTATGGATTTATTTGGAGACCTAATCTTGTTAAAAAGATTATAGCTTTAACCATAATTAATGATAGTGTATGTGTATTACTAGTATATACAGGGTATAGAACTGTTAATCCAGTTCCTCCAGTACATAAGATACCATATAACATCTCTTATTCTAGAGAACTACTAGTTAGAAGCGTTGATCCATTAGTACAGGCGTTTGTATTAACAGCTATTGTTATAGGATTAGCTTTTACAATATTCTTAAGTGTAATGGCTTTAAGAATCTATGAATTAAGTGGTACAGTAAATATACATAAACTATTGAGTATTGAAGTTTTTGAGAGAGAGGTTGAAGTTGTTGAAGAATAGACTGTATGGTGTGTATAGTGTTTCTTAAAGTAGCTATAGCTTTAACACCATTAATTCCTATAGTATCATCAATCTTGATACCATTACTTAGACTATTTACTAGAAGGAAGGTATTGTTTAATATAATACTCTTATCAACAGTCTTTATAGACACTATACTAGTATTCTATACATCATATCATGTATACTTCCAAGACAGTATTATAGTATATTGTTTTTCAAACTGGTTTCCACCAATTGGTATATGTTATGTTGTAGACAAACTCAGTATTTTCATGTCTACTATACTAGTAACGATCTACTCTATTGTATCAATATACACTATATGGTATTCTAGACATATACCAAACTACTACTTCTTCTATACAGTACTACTAATACATTTAGGAGGTATTCTAGGCTTATTCTATACAAGCGATCTATTTAACATATACGTTATGATAGAAGTTATAGGGTTAAGTGCTTATTCACTAGTATCATTCTATCACAACAAGCTTAGATCGCTTATTGCTTCAACAAGATATGCTTTACTTGGAGCATTCTATACAACACTATTCCTATTAGCAGTAATGTTTATCCATATATCATTAGGTACACTCAATATAGCTGATCTATCTATTAAACTAGGCTTTGGAGAGAACTATATTGGTAGCTGTTTTCTAGAGAACACTACGACCTTGAACAATGGCTATGTGTTAATGGCTCTAGTACTTATTATATGGACAACTTTATTCTTATCAGCTGTATTCCCTAACCATTTCTGGTTACCAAGTGCTCATTCTGAAGCACCTTCACCAGCGTCAGCACTATTATCTGGTGTAACTGTTGGTGTTGGAGTATATGTTATAATTCGTCTCCTATACTTATTAATGCATAGTAGTGTTTTAGATATAATTGTGGAAGGGCTTGTAAATACCCTGATGATCTTGTCTGTTATAAGCATATTCTATGGAGCGTTAATGATGTCTGTAGAAGATGATGTTAAGAGAATACTAGCTTATAGTACAATATTAAATATAGGATATGTATTTATGGGCTTATCTCTTGGTACACCTTATGGTGTTTCAGCATCTCTACTACATTTTCTAAACCATTCAATAGGTAAGGCTTCAGCATTCTTAAGTATTGGAGTTTTTATTAGAAATTATAGATCGAGGAATATACATGTATTAGAAGGTGTGGGTAGGGAGAATGTTTTACTAACAAGCTTTCTAACAATAAGCCTATTACACTTAATAGGTATACCTCCAACAATAGGTTTCTACAGTAAACTACTGTTATTCCAAGCATTTATTAATAGTAGAGCGTATGGGTTAGCACTAGTTGTTGTATTAGGAACAGCAGCATCTGCTTATGGGTATGTAAGATTGATTGAACACTTATGGCATCCACCTATACATGGAGTACTCTATAGAGTAGAGAAGATACATCTATCAACACCAGTTCTAGTATCACTACTAATACTAACAACAATAATGTTCACACTAGGCTTAAGCTATCAATGGATATCACACTACATGGAGAGTACTGGTTTCTATGCAACAGATCCTATAATGTATATTGATAGCTTATGTAGTGTATTTAGAGAACTACATCCATAGAAAACCCTTATCATAGATCGTTTCTAAAAACCCACTACTAACATACATGTAGCTTCTAGGAGGTTTAAATATAGGTAGCATACTCCTAATTGTATTAAGACTTACTGGTTTACCAAACACAGTTATACAGCAGATCTTTATGGCTACAAGCTTCCTCTTACTACAGCTATAGTGTTTTACAATATAATCCCAGTTGTCTCTATCAAAAAGCCTACACTTGTTTTTAACAAAAGCTACTATATCATTATATGAACCAGTATATACAGTGTCTATAAGGAAGTATCCAAGAACAGCTTTTACAGGATGTGAAGCATAGACAAGCACTATATCTCTAGGACACAGTTGTTTAAAATAAGTCCTAACTTCACAATCCATAATACCATCAACAATCTTTCTAGCATAGAGTGGTTTAAAGGACATAAACACGACTCTATAATCCATAACAATCTCTCCTAGAAAACACTACTCTACAAAAACTCACTTAACCATATCTCTAACTCTTCTCCTCTCTATACTATAGAGCTTCTTAGCCATAGCTATTATGTCTTCCAAACCTAGACACTCATCACATAAATAACTAGGCTTCTCCTCCAAACTTATAAGCCCAGTTCTTGGTATTCCAATAGACTTCATTCTCTCAATAGCTCTATAAGCTTCACTTCTAGAGATCTCACCTATTTTAAACTCAAACCCAATTACTGGTCTACGACTATGTCTATCAAGAAGCACTATATCTACATCCCCTCTCCCCTTTGGAAGCATGGTATATGCTCTAACTAATCCATAATACTTAGCAAGTAGTTCTCCTATAAAGAACTGTAGTTCTATAGAATATACCTCCACTATATCGTCTAAACTAGGTTCTAGACCAGTCTCAACAATATTGCTAACACTATACAGTATAGCTAGTAATGGTGAACGATGGTGATAGTATATTCTAGAACCACGTGTTCTCCATAAAGGTATCTTCTCAACAAGACCTATAGATACAAGCTGGTTTAAAATACCAGTCACTACTCCAGGGTTATAGTTCTCAATAAGACCTTTTTCATAGAGTTTCTGTGTAAGAGTTTGTGAAGAACAGTATCCTTTAGCAAGTAGATACAATACTGTATCATATAGTCTTGTAAGCTTACGTTCTTCGTCATAAAAAACTTCTCCAATTAAACCTCTACAAGCACTTACTAACATACGAGAATAGTGTTTAAGAACTTTAACAGGATCACCTCTAGGCTCTATTAAGCCAAGAATCCATGGATCACGTGCTACAACACTCCACTTAACAGCTTCTAAAGGCTCTAGTATAATATCTAGTAAACTAACTACTGCATCACCTGGAGATATAAGGTCTATGTGGAATGGAAGTAATAGACCGAGTAATGGACTATTTCTATCAAAAACACTACGTACTATACCAAAACTAGAACCACATAGTACTAACCTACCTTTAGAACGTCCATGTAGTAGAGATAGTATATCCCAGTATTTCTTATCAAGTCTTTGAAACTCATCAATAACACATACTCCATTACTAGACAGTACACTCTCTACAGACTTCATACACTTATCTATAGACACGCTACTAACACTAGATCTATCATAAACTAAGCAATCACCACTATACGTAATAGTAGCATATAAATCATACTCCAAACTATGTGTTAAAATAAATGTTTTACCAACCTTTCTCCTACCATAGACAAGAATCCAACCACTATATTCTCTAAGAAATAAAGATTCCCACCTATTTATAACTACCAAAATATTTTCACCAGAATATACTAGTCAGAATACAGTAATATACCTAACTATAAGACTATGACTATATTAAAAATAAGCTTCATATAGGACGTGATCTTATTGTTTTACTATACGATAAATATAGTTTTAGTAATTAGAGAAACATTTACAATTAGTGGACAAGACACTATCTGTAAATTCTATCTATTTATACTTATTAAAAGCATTTAGAATATAATGTTTAATTATTATGATTTTGACTTACTGGTGTTATGGAGACTGTAAAATGCTTATACATCCAAATGGGATATATGATGCAGTAGGGGACTATTATGGAGTATGTGGTACAGTTAGATGATCGTGGGAGACTGTGGATACCTAGTAAGTTAAGGAGGAGACTTGGACTTAAACCTGGTTCAAAGGTTGTATTAAGAATTGTTAAAGATCATATTGAATTGTATTCATTATCTAGAATGTATGAAAGTGTTTCACGTATATTTAATGAGAAGTTTAGAAATTGGAGAGAAGAAGGCCATGAAGCATCTTCTTATCTAGAGCTATTGGTGAAAAAGGTTGAAAATAGTTGATACAATTTATCTTATAGCGTATTTAACACCAATTCATAGACTCCATAATAAAACTAAAGCTATAATAGAGAATCTAGGAGAGGATACTGTAGTTTCACAAGCATCACTTATAGAATTAGATCTCCTTATGAAATCTAGAGGATTTAACTCTTTTGAAAGAATTGCTACATGGAATCTACTAGATAAACTAATACCCTATAATTCAATAGAGCATCTAACACCAATAGACTATGCTGTAGCAATATACCTACATACAGAGTATAGTATGGAGTATTTTGACTCACTTGTAGCATCCCAATGTATAGTAAGAAATGCAGAACCATTAACTACAGATCAAGCTATAATAGATATTGTTAATAGAAGAGTAGAAGTTCTTGAAAAATTAGAGAATCTAGGAATTCATATAGTATAATCAAATTGGTTCTAAAATCTCTAATAGGCTTTTATTACTTCTCTCCCTCTAGTATATTGAGGATCTTCTTTAAATTCTCTCTTGCTTCATAGAGTGTTTCTCCACTTGATAGTGCTAGTAGTTTTCTAATAAATCTAGAAGTATTCTGTGTTCTACGTGCTCTCTCTAGCTCTCCTTTAAGTTGTCTATATAAGTTTGTTTCTTTAAGCATATTATCTACAACACTTTCTCCTATCCTATTTGATAGAATCTTCTCTAACCTATTATACATACTAACTAGTTCTCTACCAACACTTCTTATATCACCATACTCTGTTAATAGTTCTACAGCTTTATCTCCATAACCATAGGATGCTAGTATGAATAGTGATTTAGGACTAGACTGGTATTTAACAGCCATTGCTTCTGGATATAGTTTAGACTTAACTTCTAGAGTATATGGTCTATACTTATCATTACTATATCTAATGAAATAGCTTCTTCTATAAAGATCGTTTCTAGCTTTGTCAATAAAATCCTTAAGACTCTCCATATTCTCTATACTAGTCTCTATAACTGGTATACTACTCCATTCTAATAACTCTCTAGACTCTTTAACTGTAAGCAGGGTTCCATCATCTAGTCTAACACATAGCAAGTATAGTCTAAAGTCTTCTAGATTAAACAACTCTATATTAGGTCTTGTAATAGCTGGTTCTGGAGGTTCTAGTATAAATGTGAATGTATATCCACTATACTTCTTCAAAAGACTATACAATCCAGTATTAGATGCTAGTTCATCAGCTATTCTTACATAGGGATTAACGATCTCTCCATGATCCTCTATAATAAGCTGTCTACCCATATAAACCATGTTATGTAGTAGATAACGTGTAGCAGGAATCCATCTCTTAAGAAATGGGTTATAGTAGAACGTTATCGGGTATCCATCAACACGTCCAGTCACTTCAACAATAGCTTTCTCAATGGGATCAACGATCCTTACACCACGCCCCTCTATATCATGTGATCTATGTATAGGATAGGCTATTGTAGAAACTCTACCCTTACTATCAATATAGAGTATTGTACCAGTAGCATCAATACTTACTGGAAAATACCTTACATAAGCACGTGGATTCCAGCTATAAATACATAGCTCTCCATCACCAACTAGTACACAGTTCTTCTGTACAAGACGAGAGAATACATCTAGATAGCGTCCTTCAAAAGCACCTACCTTCTTAGTAGGTTGTCCAAGAAAACCACTAACCATCATCAACTCTTCCTTACTAGGTTCATAGCCTTGTTCAATACCAGTTCTTAAAGCCTCAACCATACAAATACTATTACCTCTACAATCTCTATAAAGAACACTAGACTCCATAACCAATACACCTCTATTAAAGGAGTATTAGAGGATCTAGAATAAATAAGCTATTAAGAATATACAAAATAACTGTATAGCTGTCTATAACTAGATGTAAGGCTATCTTTTAGAGTGTCTCCATATGTAATATACTTGTGTTAGGAGGTTTAACCATGTCTATGGATGATCCATATATATGGCTTGAGGATTTGGAGAGTGAGAGGACTAGAGAGTTTATTAGTTATCATAATAAGAGGTTTAGAGGGTTTATAGGCGATCTCTATAAAGGGTTTGTTAATAGGATTAGGAGATACTATTGTATACCCTATATCTACGGGTTTAAGCCTTGTGATAGAGGTGTTTATGTTGTTCAGAGAGAGCTTGATGGGTATAGAGTTTTGCTTGTAAAATGGGATGGTGTTGTTGAAGATATTGTTTCTTCAAAGGACTTAGGTAAACATGTTGTTATAACAGATGTTTATCCATCACTTGATGGCTCTAGACTTGGTCTCTCATACTCTATAGCTGGTAGTGATGAGGGGTTTCTAAAGATTATTGATGTTGATAGTGGTGAAGAGGCTGATCTATTGGAGGGGTGTGTAGGTAATGTAGTGTGGGTTGGTAGTGACAGGTATTATTATGTAAGGTTCTATCGTAGTGGTAGAACACCTGATGGAGTAGATGCTCCTGCTGAAAGAGTTTTTGTTAGAGACTTAAGTGGTTTTGAAGAAATGGTTTTTGGCAGGAGTGTTCCAACCAACTATCTAGTATCAATTATTGAGCCATGGATGTTGGATAGATTGTTTATTATGGTTAGCTATGGATGGTCTAAATCAATTGTTTATGGAGGCTACCGTAGTGATCCTGGTACATGGAGGTTGTTAGCTGATATAGGTGATTATATAGTTAAGCCTATTGGATACTATAGGGATACTCCATATCTAGTATTTTATGATAGAGATGGTTTTGGTAGAGTGGTGAGGGTTGGAGAAGGTGTTTTTGAAGAAGTTATTGGCGAACAGGGGTATCCTATTGAGCATGCTATTATAGTTGGTGATAGAGTTTATGTGAGCTACTTAGTTGATGCTTCTAGTAGGTTTAGAGTGTATAGTGTTGATGGAGAGTTTCTAGATGAGTACTTGTTTAGAGAACCCGTTAGTATTCGTAGTATAGAGTTTTATAGAGAAAAGCTTATACTAGGTGTTGAGAGTTTTAGTAAGCCATTATCTCTATACATTCTAGATAGGAGTGGTTTAAGAGAGTTCTATGGAGCAAGAGTTGATCTTGGTTTAGAAGTTAGTGAGGAATGGACAGTATCTAGTGATGGTACAAGAATACACATGTTCTTTGTTAAGAAACAGGGTGCTAGAGAGAATGGTGTAGCACTAGTCTATGGCTATGGAGGTTTTGGTATATCTATTACACCATTCTATGTTAGTAGTATAGCTCCATTTCTAGAAGATGGTGGATTGCTTGTAGTAGCCAACCTACGTGGTGGTGGAGAGTATGGTGAGGAATGGCATAGAATGGGTATGAAGGAGAATAAACAAAATGTCTTTGAAGACTACAAAGCAGTCTTAAGACATGTTAGAAACAAGGGGTTTAAGACAATAGGCTGGGGTGCTAGTAATGGAGGACTACTTATAGCATCAACGATGGTTCAAGAACCAGAGCTTTTCAATATAGCCTTGATAGGATACCCTGTCATAGACATGATCCGCTTTAATAAACTCTATATTGGTAGGCTATGGACAACAGAGTATGGAGATCCGGATAATCCTAGTGATCGAGAGTACCTACTAAAATACTCACCATACCACAATATTAGAGAACAAGATTACCCACTAACACTAGTCTATACAGGATTACATGATGACCGTGTACATCCAGGACATGCACTAAAGTTTGTAGCTAAACTAATGGATGTTAAAGCACCAGTCTATCTACGTGTAGAAACTGTTAGCGGTCATCTAGGTTCAACACCAGATATAAAGATTAGAGAGTATAGTGACATATATGCATTCATATACAAAGGATTAAATATTAGAACAACTAACTAGCTATGCTATTTTGTATCAATACATAAGTTATAAATAGGGAAAGAGATGATATATATAAGTAGATAAGGAAAAGGGCATATTAATATGAGAAACATCTACTCTATTGGCCTCATTATAATAGCTATATTGTCTGCCCCTCTATCCATGTCAATACCTATAGTTGATCTATATAGATCAAGTACCTATAGTAATCAAGTATATGATGAAAACTATATGGGCTGGAATGGTTCAAATGATCTTTTAATTCCATTTACAAAGTATGTTCTTAGAGATTATAGACATGTTGTTATTGATATGTATTGGCCTTTAATATACTGTAATGAAGGTTTTTCATGTATATCTAAAGATAATGTTGTAGTTTATGGTGAAATTGTTGGTATTAAAAATATAACTAAAGTTGTTAATGGTAGAGTTGTAATTATCTATGAAGTCGGGGTTTTAGATGTTATAAGTAAGCCTTCTATAAGTATTGATGAAATAAAGGATAAGCCTTGTGACTATATAGTTATTAATAATACAAGAGTTTGTGATGTAGAGTACGATATTTATTTAAGAAATAAGACTATAGAATTACTTAACAATATAACTGAGGGTAAGATAATTGAAGTAAGAGTGTTTGCATGGCTGTCTAAATCAGTATTAAATGAGAATACATCAGTGATTAGTATTAAAGAAGTTGCTTCACCATTCCCACTACTTAATGTTGGAAATGAGTATATAATGTTTATTAAAGTTAATCCTGATAGCATAGAGCTACTATACGATCATGTATTTGGTCTATATGCCTATATAGTAGTTAATGGTAGTGTCTATTCTCTAAACTTTATAGATTATCCAGTAGAACAGGATCCAATAAAGTTCTTCTCAGATCCACGAGTCACTTGGCACCCCTATAACTATGAAAATTTGAGACAAATAGCCTTAAACAATTATGGAGTATATAACTTATCTATAAATGATTTCAAGAACTTATTGAAGTGATAGCGATGAAGCCTATGGTTAGAGATCCCCCTATTGTGCTGGTAGTAGTGGTCTTACTATCTTTAGAATAAAAGTATTAAATAATGTTTTAAACATGTATCATTAATTAATAACTATATATTGGGTAATATACTAGTATAAGTATGAGTATGTGATTGGTGTATGTGTTGGATAGGTTAAAGACAGGAATTGTATTCATATCTGCTATTATTGTCTCATTAATTATAGGTATATATATTGGCTTATATATTTCAGGGAGTAAAGCTGGTTCTTCTAGTAGCACCTCTAGTAGTGTTCCATTAACTAGTCCGTCTCCACCTACTTCTACTGTTCCAGTAAGTGCATCAATTACTTATCCTACTCCTTCTGTTGATACCTATGTAATTGGTGAACCTAGCTGTAGTGGTTTTGCTTTAAGACTTAGTAATCTAAGTTCTACAACTGATCATGTTAAAGTCCATGATTATGAGTGGATTGTATATGTTTCTAGAAACAGTAGTGCTGTAGTTACATTGTTTGTTGATGTAGACTGGGATTACCTAGCGTGTTTGAATGAGAGTGGAGTAAACTATACAATTCTCTATAGGTTTATGTCTATTACTGCTGATGATGTACTAGATGTTCAAGTAAATTCAACAACAATAGATATACATGGGATAAAGGCTTTAATGGTTATGGAGAAAATAGATAGGTATGTTATCTATTTAGATATAGGTGAACCAAGATATAGTGAGTACATTATAAATGTAGTAATAGATGTTGTAGCAGAACGTTCATATTCAGGTATAGGGTTGGATCTAATTCTACGTATAAAATAGCTTCCATGTAGAACTAGATTAATCTATACTAGAGGTACAGTATTTATTACAGTACTTCTACAATAGTATTTTATGCAGGTGTTTATGAAGAGACTAACGTGGACTGAATAGGTGATGAAATCGGCCTCTACGGATACTGTTGGGTGTTCACTGGTTGGTTGAGGTTTTTGTTGGTACTAGTGGTTGGAGTTATGACTGGAATCCAGATGGGTTTAAGTGGTATGCTAGATTTTCTGGATTAAATGCTGTAGAACTTAATGCTAGTTTCTATCGCCTACCATATAAGTCTATGGCTGTTGGATGGAGTAGAGTTGGCAGGGGTTTTAGATGGGCTATTAAAGTTCACCGTATGGTTACACATGTCTTTAGACTTAAACAACCACGTGCTCTTGAGTGGTTTAAGTATCTTCTAAACCGTGTTTCACCACTTGAAGATAGTGGTCTTGTAGACTTTTATCTATTCCAACTACCACCAAGCTATAGTGCTTCAAAAGAGAACTGGTCTCGTATAGAGGATATGGCTTCTAAGACAGAACTAGGTTATCGTATGGCTATTGAGTGGAGGCATGAGAGCTGGTTTAAACGTGAATGGGTTGATCGTGTTAGAGAGCTTGGTGTTACAATTGTTTCTATAGACTCTCCAGAATACATATTCTATGCTTCAACAGGGCCTTATGTATATGTACGTATGCATGGTAGAAGCTTCTGGTATGCACACTACTATACAGATGATGAGTTAAACGAGGTTGCTCTATGGATAAAAAAGCTTGCACCAAATAAGGTATATGTGTTCTTCAACAACAACCATGACATGCTTGAAAATGCTAGAAGAATGTATAGTATATTGCAGAAACAGTTTACAAAAGAGGATTAATAGAAGATATAGGAGTTGTTCATAGTAATTCTAGTAGGTTTAGTAGTAATGGTGTCTAAAGTACATGTAGATAATAGCCTGTAAACTAGTTTAAGGCTGGATGCACTGTTCTACTATACGTTTTCATCATAGTCTCTTATATGTACTATATCCTCCTCTACATCCTTTAACCTCCTATACAGTTTATCATCTGCTGTAACCATTTTACCATTTACATGTTTAGCTATGATAATGTATAATGCATCATAGAGTGTTATACTGTTATTTATAGAGTATTTTAAAGCTCTATCTACAAGATCCCATCTCTCTATTATATAGTTTAACTCTATGTTTTTAAACAAGTTATATATTCTATAAACCATCTCCTTACTAAGAATTCCTTTAACAAAGTATTTTCTTAAAGCATTAGCTACTTCTAGTTTAAAAAAACATGGAGCATATAGGTCTGCAACTCCATTACCATAGTCTTTAAGTAGTTTAAGAGCTTTATCACTATAGTCTTCTACAATAAACCATTTAACAGCTATAGAAGCATCTATAACAAATCTCATCTACTCTCCCTCTCCTCTCTAACTATTTCAGCAGCAACATTACCCTTGACAACACCTATTTCCTTCCTAACCTCCATAATCTCTTTAATTAAAATCTTAATCTTCTCTTCTCTAATTCTCTTTAAAAGAAACTCTCTAATCTCTCTAGTATAGTCTATACCAAGTCTTTCAAGTTCTTCTTTAACCTTCTTAGGAACACGTATTCCAATAACAACACTCATATACTACACCATTGTTAACAATACTGTTAACAGCTAATATATCTACCTACTATATACTTAAAGAACACAAGCTCATGTTTAAAACTAGATAGCGTGTATGGTTAGAATATAGTGTATTTACAACACTATAGATGTTTTAACTACTAGTGGTACCTAGTCTCTCTTAATTATGGTTTATTGTTAGTGTTTATGAGGAAATATTTAAAATAGGTATAGATATAGGTTTCCTAAGGTGCTATATCTGGGGAGATATAGACTACTATGGGTGGTACTAGGGTTTGAGTCATCAAGTGTTTAGGTATATTGTAAGGATTGCTGGTACGGATATTGATGGTAGTCTTAAAACAGTCTATGGTCTTGCTGAGATTAAGGGTGTTGGTGTAAACCTTGCTTATGCTCTATGCCGTGCACTAGGCATTGATCCTGAGAAGAGGATTGGTTATCTAACTGATTCTGAGATTAAGAAGGTTGAGGATGCTCTCAAAAACCCGCAAGCCTATGGCTTGTCTAAGTGGATGCTTAACCGTAGGAAAGATTATGTTAGTGGTAGAGACATGCACCTTATTGGTGCAGAACTAATATTCTATGTAAAACAGGATATTGAGCGTGAGAAAAAGATTAAGAGCTATCGTGGTATAAGACATGCTCTTGGACTAAAAGTACGTGGACAGAGAACACGTACAACTGGACGTACAGGTATAACTATTGGTGTTCGTAGGAGGAGGAAGTAGGGTGGTAGCTTATGGGTGATCCAAGGAAGCCCCGTAAGAAATGGATTGGCCCCAAGCATCCATGGCGTAGAGAGCGTTTAATGGAGGAGATGAGGCTTGTCGGCGAGTATGGATTGCGTAATAAGAGGGAGTTGTGGATAGCTCAAACACTCATACGTAAGTTCCGTCATCAAGCACGTTCACTACTAGCTGTCCCTAGAGAGTTTAGAGAGAAGCAGGAGAGAGCACTACTCCACCGCTTACACGTTCTAGGGCTACTGCCTGAGAATGCTACACTAGATGATGTATTATCACTAACTGTAGAGGATCTTCTTGAGAGAAGGCTGCAGACAATAGTTTATAGGAAAGGGCTTGCAAACACTATATACCAAGCTAGACAGCTTATAGTCCATGGACACATAGCTATTGGTGGACGTAGAGTAACATCACCAAGCTATCTTATATCAAAAGAGGAAGAGGATCTAATAGACTACGCACCCACAAGCCCATTTAAGAAAGTAGCTGGAGAGGGGTGAATAGGTGTAGATGGCTCTATCACTACGTGAACTAAAATGGGGTATAGCACACATCTATAGCTCACCAAACAACACAATCATACATGTGACAGACTTGACTGGAGCAGAAACAGTTAGCCGGGCAAGCGGTGGAATGGTTGTAAAAGCTGATCGTGAGAAGCCAAGTCCCTACGCAGCAATGCTCGCAGCAAGCCGTGTAGCATCAGAGACTATGGATAAGGGTGTGACAGCACTACATATAAAGGTCCGTGCACCAGGTGGTCATGGACCTAAAACACCCGGTCCTGGAGCACAAGCAGCTATACGAGCACTAGCTCGTGCAGGCTTCATTATTGGACGTATTGAGGATGTTACACCACTACCACACGATACTACCCGTAGACCTGGAGGCCGTCGTGGTAGGAGAGTCTAGGCTCTATGGTGGTCTTGTTTGGAGATTAGTGTTTTAGAGAAAAACCCTCTACGTGCAAAACTCTATATTAGGGGTGTTCCCTTACACGTACTTAATGCTATACGTAGAGTATCTATTAGTGAAGTACCTACTATGGCTGTAGACTCAGTTGTATTTACTGTAAACTCTAGTGTATTCTATGATGAGATAATAGCTCATCGCCTAGGACTTATACCTCTAACTAGTGAAGCTGCTCTTGAAAAGTATAAGTCTCCAGAAGAATGTAGTAGTGTTGCTGAAGAAGCTATTTTTCCAGAGGAGTGTTTTGTTAAACTAGACCTTGTTGTATCTAATCCATCTGACTCTAAAGAACCACGCATAGTCTATAGCAAGGAGCTTGTATCAAGCGATCCTGATGTAAGACCAGTCTATGACACTATACCGGTTCTTGTACTCGGGCCTGGCCAAGAAGTTAAACTTGAAGCTTATGCTCGTCTAGGCCGTGGTAGAGAGCATGCTAAGTGGAGCCCTGTATCAGTTGCTGTACACAAGTATATTGCTGATATATCTATAAGCTATAGTTTGTGTAGTAGGGAGTGTAATTTATGTGTAGATCTTTGTCCTAGAGGTGTTCTTAAAATAGTTGATGGAAAACCTGTTGTTGATAGTGAAAGGGTTTTTGATTGCACGCTATGTAGGGTTTGTGAACTCAAATGCCCTAACCGTGCTATAAGAGTTGGTTTTCGTAAAGACGAGTACATATTTACTATAGAGTCAACTGGTTCTCTCCCACCTAAGAGGATACTTGTTGAAGCTACACGTATTCTAGAGTCTAAACTTGACGAGTTTCTTGAAAGACTTAGAGAAGAGGGTGTTATAGAGTGAGGAGAACCGGTCCTACAAACATAGTTCTTAGGAAAACTATTAGAGAACTTAGGAAAGCTGCTAATAAGTACAAAGCACCTATATGGGATACTGTAGCAGAGCTTCTTGAAAAACCTCGTAGGAGGAGGGTAGCCGTCAACATTAGCAGGATAAACCGCTACACTAGTAGTGGTGATGTGGTTGTTGTACCGGGTAAGGTTCTTGGATCAGGTTTACTAAAGCACCCTGTTAGTGTAGCTGCTATAGCTTTCTCTAAAAAAGCTATTGAGAAGATCAGGGCTGTTGGAGGAAAGCCTATGCACATACTAGATCTTGTTGAAGAGAACCCGCGTGGCAGTAATGTAAGGATTATTGGGTGATGTGTTGTGGAGAAGGTTTTGTATGTAGATGCTGAAAACCAGATTCTCGGTAGACTAGCCAGTATTATTGCTAAAAAGCTTCTTGAAGGCTACCGTGTATATGTTGTTAATGCTGAGAAAGCTGTTGTTAGTGGTGAGAAGAAACGTGTTATTATGGGCTATAAGCTTGTTGAGAAAGTAGGTACACTCTATAACCCGTATAAGAGTGGTATACGTAGGCCTAGAGCACCGGATAGACTGTTTAAGCGGACTGTACGTGGAATGTTACCTATAGATAAGCCTCGTGGTAGGAGTGCTTATAAGAGGCTTAGAGTATTCATTGGTGTGCCTCCAGAGTTTAGTAGGAAGGAGTTTACTAGGTTTAGGGAAGCTGATGTCTCTAAACTTAGAGGCAAGTATATTACTTTAGAAGAGATCTCTAAACACTTGGGTTGGAGGGGTGGTTTAGAGTGAGCCAGAAGACAAAGACTAAGTCTGTAAAAATAGTTATTGCTACTGGTAAGAGGAAGACGAGTATTGCAAGAGCTATTATAAAACCTGGTGAAGGGAGGATATGGATAAACGGTATACCGTTAGAGATATATCCAGTAGAGCTTGCACGGCTTAAAATGTATGAACCACTAGTGCTTGTAGGCGATCTATGGAAACAAGTTGACATACGTGTAAACGTACGGGGTGGAGGGGTTGTTAGCCAAGCAGATGCAGTACGTATGGCTATAGCACGTGGACTACTAAGATATGCTGATGAAAACGAGGAGCTTAAAAAAGTATTAACAGAATATGATAGATACATGTTGTCAGGAGACCCACGCCGTACAGAGCCAGAGAAGTATATGAGATACTCTGCTCGTAGGAGGTGGCAGAAAAGCTATAGGTGATCAAGTGTGATTATCCCAGTTAGATGCTTTACATGCGGTGCACCTATAGGTCATTTATGGGATGAGTTTAAACGCCGTGTACAAGCTGGAGAGGACCCTGGTAAGGTACTAGATGATCTTGGTGTTAAAAGGTATTGTTGTAGAAGAATGTTTCTCTCACATGTAGAGCTTGCTTATGAGATACTTAACTTCCCAAAAATAAGCTAGGGTGTGTTAGGGAATGGTTTCTAGTGAAACACCTGTCTCAGAAACACCTAGTTCTAGTGGAGAGGAGAGTAGAGAGGTTGTTAAGAAGGGTATTGAACTACTAATCCCTCTAGACCAGTATCTAGCTGCTGGTACACATATTGGTTCACTAATATGTACAAAGTTTATGGAGAAATTTGTATACCGTGTACGTAATGATGGACTATATATTCTTGATATAAGGAAGATTGATGAGAGGATAAAGATAGTTGCTAAATTCCTAGCACGTTTCGAGCCATCCAAGATAGCTGTTGTATCGGTACGCCCCTATGGACAGAAGCCTGCACAGAAGTTTTGCCAGTATGTTGGATGCCGTGCATTTGTTGGACGCTTCCTACCTGGAACATTCACTAACCCATCTCTAAAATGGTATTTTGAACCAGACGTTGTAGTAATAACTGATCCTAGAGCCGATTCTCAAGCACTACGTGAAGCAGCCGAGATCGGCATACCTATTGTAGCATTAACAGATACTGATAACCGTACAGAATATATAGACTTGATCATACCAGCTAATAACAAGGGTAGGAAGAGCCTTGCACTACTATACTGGCTACTAGCTAGACAAGTACTACGTGAACGTGGAGCACTACCAGCAGATGCTGACCTACCAGAGCCTCCTAGTGAGTTTGAGACAAGGATTGAGAGGTGAAAGACCGTGGTTTTTTACCGTGAAGTACGTAGCCCTGTTGTAGCAGGTACTTTCTATCCAGAAGACCCTGACACACTACGTAAAGCTATTGAGGAATCATTTCTACACAGTATAGGTCCCGGGGGTTTACCAAGTGTTTCTAGTGAGAGAGTTAGAGAGAGCAGTGGTTTTGTTGTACCACATGCAGGCTATATCTATAGTGGACCAGTTGCTGCACACACTTACTACCAGCTTGCTCTAGAGGGTAAGCCAGACACATTCGTTGTTATAGGCCCTAACCATACTGGTTATGGTGCACTAGTCTCTGTCTATCCTAGAGGTAAGTGGAGTACACCTCTTGGTGTAGTAGATGTTGATGAAGAACTTGCACGTAACATAATAACTAATAGCGGCTATGCTGAACTAGACTATGGAGCACATGTTGATGAACACTCTATAGAAGTACAGCTTCCATTCCTACAATACCTCTATGGAGAAGATTTTATGATAGTACCTATTGTACTAGCACTACAGACACCTGATGTAGCACGTGACCTAGCTAAAGCTATATATGATGCAGCTACACATCTTGGTAGAGATATAGTGGTACTAGCTAGTAGTGATTTCACACACTATGAACCGCATGAGAGTGCTGTAAAGAAGGATCTTGAAGCTATAAAGAAGGTTGAAGAACTAGATACAGATGGATTCTACAAAGTTATTAGAGAACTTAATGTATCAACTTGTGGTCCAGGAGGTATAATGGTTGCTATAGAGTATACAAAACTTGTCTATAAAGAGAACGCTAGAGCTAAGTTGTTGAAATACGCTACTAGTGGTGATACATCTGGCTATAAAGCAGCTGTTGTAGGATATGCTTCTATAAGATTCTATAAAGCCTAGATACATAGATGATATAAAACTCAGATAACCATTAAGTATATTGGATGATAGCTATTGGAGGTAATAGCTAACTATATACCAATACCGTTGTTTTCAACACCAGTAGAATCTAACAATCCAGTACTTATAACACTTGTTAAGAGATCTATCCCTATAGAAATAGGTATTGTTGATGAAGGAGGAGTCGTTATAGACATTAACACTAGTATAGATAGTTATGTAGACAACCTAATAGGCTACTTAAAGAGGTTTCTAAAGACAATAGTTGATAATGTTCTAGAAGACAGTGGACTATATGTTAGAATAAACAGTTTCTACCCATATGCACTAGGTCTATACATAGTTGTTACATCAAAAGTTCTTGAAGCACTTGGTCTATCTTCAAATGATTTGATAGAGGTTTCAAGAAGTATTGATAAGTACATAGGTATGGAATGTGTTATAGTTAATGGTTTAAGAAGAGCTTTTTTAGAAAAAACGTGTATGGTCTATAGAGATGGTGAAGAACCTATAAAGCTTGATCACTACATACCAGTTAATATTAGAGATCATGTAGAGGTTGTTGAGGAAGTAAGTGTGCTACTTAAAGAACCCTCTATAAGGTCTTCAATAATACACTTGAGTGGTTATAGTGTTTTAGAAGTTGTTAAATGCTTGCTATCACAAGGGTTTAGTAAGTGTTCTAGCCTATTCTATAATGCTATAAGAGTTTTTAATGCTCTCTACTATATAGCATATGGTGTTAAACCAGTAATGTATGGTGTATATGTTAGAGATCTAGGTAGCTACCTGTCAATAGCATGTATTGGTGAAGAATGTATTGGTTAACCAGACTTCAAAAAGGAAGTTTGAACACATAGATATTGTTGTTAAAGAGGATGTTACCGTATCTAACCAATGTAATGAAATATACTCTGAAATAAAGCTAGTACATAGTGCTTTCCCAGGTATAGATTATAGAGATATTGATACATCTATAGAGTTTCTTGGATATACACTAAAAGCTCCATTAATGATAACTGGCATGACTGGAGGGCATTCTAGTGTTAGAGAAGTTAATGAGAAACTTGCTAGGCTGGCTCAAGAACATGGTATAGCCATTGGTGTTGGAAGTCAACGTGCTATGATAGAGAATAAGGGCGATCTAGGTGTTATTAAATCCTATACAGTTGTACGTAAGATAGCTAGAGATGTACCAGTTATAGGTAATATAGGCTTGAATACATTGTCTAAAGTAAGTGTTAGAGAGGTTATTGATGCTGTCAACATGCTTGAAGCAGATGCACTAGCTATACACTTGAATCCCGGCCAAGAACTTGTACAGCCAGAGGGTGATACTTGTTTTAGAAGAGAACTCCTTGATCGTGTAAGGGATCTTATTGGTGAACTAGGTGTACCAGTTGTTGTAAAGGAAGTTGGTAATGGGCTGTCATTGGAAGTTGTTAGGTTGTTTAGTAGTATTGGTGTTAGATATTTTGATGTAGCAGGTGCTTGTGGTACGAATTGGGTGTTAGTTGAGGGTTATAGAGCTGGAGAGAGCGGTTTTTATGATAAACAGTGTCTTGCTAGAAAGCTCTCTAAATGGGGTATACCGACACCATTATCTGTTATAGAGGCTAGGTGGGCTTCTCCACAATCATTTATTATAGCTAGTGGTGGTGTATGGGATGGCTTTAAAGCTGCAGTGAACATTGTTCTTGGAGCTGATATGGCTGGCTTTGCCGCACCATTACTACGTAGGTTGTTGAGAGATGGTTTAGAGAGTGCTTCAAACTATATTAGAGAGTATGTTATGGAGTTTAAAGCAACTATGTTTCTTACCGGTTCTTCTAGTGTTAGTGAGTTGAAGGGTAAGCCTGTCTATCTGTCATATAAGGTACTTTCTATGCTTTACTCACGTGGTATTGATTGGGCTAGGTATAGGAGGTTGATTAGCTAATCTGGTGTATAATCCTTGTCTAGTTATGAGTTTCCAGAAGTTTTTGTTAAAGGTGTTAGTGGAGACTACTATATTGTATTAGAGAGTGGTGTCTATAGATTTTCTAAACAACCTTGTGGAGAAGAGTTTTATGGGCATATAGTTTATGAGGATGTTATTGATAAAGCAGTTGATCTAGTGGAGGCTGTTGTTGTAAAAGACTTTATTGTTATACCAAGGTATAGGGCTAAGGGGGATCTAGATGCTCTACATATACCATCTAATACTAGACTATGTATTATGGAGGTTAAGAGTCTTCATCCATATGTTTTTGTTGATGAAGGAGACTTTGTTGGTAAGGGTGATCGTATAGCCTACATGGTTACTGGTAAGGGTGAAGTGAGAGTGTATAAAAGCTTATGTTCTGGTATAGTAGTATTGGTAGTAAATATTACTTGGGAGAGGCCAGAGAGATACATTATAGTAGTTGTGGGAGAGAGTGATGTTAGAAGAATCACTGTTAAAAGAGGTTAAGGAAATAGCTTATAAACATGCACTACTGAATGCTTTAAAACACAATGGTAAAGCTAAGCCAGGGCCAGTTGTAGCAAAGGTTATAGCTGAAAAACCAGAGGTTAAGAAGTATATTAAACAGCTCATACCATTTATCAAGGAGGTTGTTGAAGAAGTTAACAAGCTTAGTATAGAAGAGCAGGAGAGGATTGTTAGAGAGAATTGGCCTGAACTATTAGAAGCTAAGCCTAGAGGAGAGGAGGAGAAGAAACTACCACCACTACCAAATGCTGTAGAGGGTAGGGTTGTTACAAGATTTGCTCCTAATCCAGACTATACTATACACCTTGGCAACGCTAGACCTGCTTATCTAAGCTACCTGTATGCTGTAATGTATAGGGGGAGGATGATACTTAGGTTTGAAGACACTGACCCAAGGACTAAAGCACCTTTCCCAGACTCTTATAAACAGATTAAGGATGATCTACGTTGGCTTGGAGTTAAGTGGGATGAAGAGTATATACAGAGTCTAAGACTACCAATATACTATAGTGTAGTGAGAAAGCTTATTGAAAGTGGTGGAGCGTATGTTGATAAATGTAGTGCTGAAGAGTTCCGTATATACCGTGACGCTGGTAAGCCTTGTCCACATAGGATTCTAGACTCTAGTGTTCATCTTGAAGAATTTGATAAAATGCTTGAAGGATACTATGGTGAAGGAGAAGCTGTTGTACGTGTTAAAACAGACCTCAGTTACCCAGACCCTAGTGTTCGTGACTGGGTTGCATTGAGGATTATAGATACTGGTAAGACGCCTCATCCAGTTGTTGGTGACAAGTATATTGTTTGGCCAACATATAATTGTGCATGCGGTATCGACGACCATGTTATGGGTGTGACACATATACTTAGAGCTAAAGAACATGAAACAAATACTATCAAGCAGAAGTATATGTACAGTCACCTTGGATGGGTTTATCCAGAAGCTATACATTTTGGTAGACTCAGTCTAGAAGGTGTTATGCTTAGTAAGAGTTTGATGAGGAGGAAGATTAGTGAAGGATACATGGTATATGATGACCCGAGATTCGGTACACTAGCTGCTTTAAGAAGACGTGGTATTGTTCCAGAGACTATACATGAGATTATTAAGAGTGTTGGTGTTAACCCTGGTGATGCAAGGATTAGTTATGCTAATCTAGCCGCTATAAACCGTAAAATAGTTGATCCAAAGGCTAGAAGGTATATGATGGTTACTGAACCAGTTCATTTAGTTATAGAAGGGGTTCCGGAGAAGCTTATTGTAAAGATCATTCGGCATCCAACAACTAAGGAAGTTGAAGAGCTAGCTGTTTATGGTCCAAAACTTGATATCTATATATCAAGAAGCGATCTAGATCTATTTACTAAGCATAAAGTTGTTAGATTAATGGATCTAGCTAATGTAGAGTACAAGGGTGTATCATATAATGGAGAACAAGTCTCTCTAAAAACAACGTTTATAGATAATAGCCTTGACACAGCTAGAAAGTATGGAGCACCAATAATACAGTGGGTTCTAGTCAACAACTATAGTGTTATAGAGATATGGAAGCCAAATGGGGAAACTCTTGTTAGAGAATATGGTTATGTAGAGAAATCTATAGATAATGTAGGTGATGGAGAGATCATACAGTTCTATAGATACGGATTTGTAAGAATAGAGAAAAAACATGCTATCATCAGAGCAATATATGGGCATAGATAAACACTAACTCCTTACACTATAGTATTATTAGACTATCTATCCTCAAATAACTACTATGGTTAACGATAGAACTTTTAGGGATAATTTTATTAGCTTGTCTACACTTCTTAAAACTGGATTTGACGACCTAGGTATAATATGGGGTGAGGATGAGAAGATGAGTAAGCCATTCTATGTAAAGTTTGAAGTACCAGAGGAACTTGCTGAAAAAGCTTATGAGGCCTTAAAGAAGGCTCGTGAGACTGGCGGCAAGATCAAGAAGGGTACTAATGAGACAACTAAGGCTGTTGAACGTGGACAAGCAAAACTTGTATTTATAGCTGAAGACGTTGATCCGCCTGAGATTGTTGCTCATCTACCACTATTATGTGATGAGAAGAAGATACCCTATGTCTATGTTCCTAGTAAGAAAAGGCTTGGTGAAGCAGCTGGTATTGAGGTTGCAGCTGCTAGTGCAGCTATTATAGATCCTGCTGATGCTAAAGCAATTGTTGAAGAAATTATTAAGGCTGTTCAAGAACTTAGAGCTAAAGCTGGTAAGTAGTTTTAGAGAATTATTTGACTAAAATTAAAATATTTTTTCTTTCTTTAAAAGAGCTGTTGTAGAAATCAGTAAAGATGATTTAAAAGAATTGTTTTGAAACTCTATTTAGGTATACTCTTCATTCTGATAAGGATATAGACTAACGCTATTAATGCTATTGTTACTGAGACACCACTAGTAGCTATTGAGAGATTTCTTGTTGATTCAGCTTCTCCTCTTATATTACTAACTTGTTTTTCAACACTAGATATTCTATCAACTAGTCTAGTCACATTAGTTTCCTGCAACATCTCCTCTATACTAGATAATTTTGTATAGATACTTTCTAAAATAGTAGTGTTTATTAGTAGATAGCCTATACTTGTCTTCAGTATAGCTAGATCTCCTTTAATAGTAGCTATAGAAATGTTTAATTCATCAATATTCTTGCTAACTACATCTGTTTTAGTGATTATCAAAGCTATATTATCTTTAACACTAGTTATAACTCCAGCAATCCAGTTAAGACTATTATTTAGTAAACCTAGATCCTTGATCAACTCCTCTACATTAACAGCTATTTCACCAATAGATGTAGATAAGACGGCAACACTATCATTAACAAACCTGACACCATAAGCTATATCATCAATCTCTATAACTACCTTACCAAACATTGTTGAAATAGTAGCTAGAGAGCCATTAATAGATTTTATAGAAGCATCAACATTATCTAGTGTAGCTAGTATGTATCCTAGATCTGTTTTAATAACAGCCATACTACCATATACGTCTTCTATAGTATAGTTTATAGAGTAGGTGATAGAGAGTATTTCACTGCTATAAGTCTCTATAACAAGTATGTTTTCAGAAACATCTACTAGTACACCAGTAATCCATGACAGTGTATTATTGATTTCATCAACTCTATTAACAAGGTCTCCAAGTACTGTATGTAGTACAAGAGTTGTCTCATTAATAAACTCAACACCATAAGCTATGTCATCAATCTCTGTCTCTATAGACCCTAGAATAGTCTCTATATCAACTATACTCTGGCTTATAGAGTCTATCTTAGCATCAATAACACTGAGATTGGTTAATACATAGCCTACACTAGTTTTAACAAGAACTACTTCACCATAGACATCTACTAGAGTAGCATTCAACATACTAAGGCCTAAGACTATTTCATCACTAACTGTTTTAATATACGCAACACTCTCATTAACATACTCTAGATATCCTGAAATAATTGTTGATAGAGATACATTAACTTCCATGGAGAGTGCTTCAATTCTAGCCATTGTCTCATTAATTAATACTAGTTTATAATCAATATCTTTTAAAGAAGAGTTTATAACACCTATTGTGGTATTGATTATGATAAAGCCTCTACCTACTTCACTAATAGTTGAGTTAAGGTCTTCTAGATAAGCTATTACTAATCCAAGTGTTGTATTAACTACTAGTATATTATCATGTACTGCTATAGTGGTTGCTCTTAAATCAGTTATATTAGCTAGTACATAGCCTATTCTAGTATCTAGCAAAGCTATATCATCTATTATCATGTCTAGTTTTCCAGATATATTAGATAATTCAAGACTCTCATTCAACTTATCAGCAATATATTCAACAACATCCTTAATCTCTAAAAGCTCTTCTAAACTATGGTTAATATCCATACTCGTCTCTTTTGTAAAGTTTTCTACAATCTCTAATAATCTACTAGGTATATAGTCTAGTGATTTGTTAGCTTCTACCATAAACCACACTAGTGTATTATTAACCATACCCATTAACCTAAGATCAGTATTATTGTATAGCTCAATTAATCTATACATTGTAGAGTTGAACAAGTTTTCAAGCTTTAACCGAAGCTCCATATACTCTTCAAGAATTACTGATAAAGATGTATTAAACAAACCTGTTTCATTAACAACAGTTATATAGGCTATGTCAAAAGAGTATAATGCTCCATAACTAACATTAGCTAGAACCAAGTACAAACCAGTCTTGTTTATACTAAACTCTATTCTATAAACACCTTCCTCCAGCTGGGCCAGTGTATAAGCTGTAGAAGGTATTATGGTTATTACTATATTATCCGGGTCTATGTATCTATTATAAAGTTTTACAAACATGTATACTGTAGCATTACCATATGTTACATCAATAACTCTTGGAGCATACAGTGTTGTCTCTAATCCAACGCCTAGACCAGGATATAGCTCTATAGCTTTTATAACACTAACATTAAACTCTACATCACCAGTAAGCACTATATTAGGA
>CAYZRH010000014.1:0-40879 GCA_964480805.1 uncultured Desulfurococcaceae archaeon | reverse complement strand
AAGTACCTACACAAACCCATAAAAACCTTTTACTCTAGAAACCGCTAAATACCCTAGTACTATAGGTTAGGTTGTCTCCGTCTCTTTTAATATAGTTAGTTTTCTCCATAATGCTTCCTTTTTTAACCCTAGTGTTTTGTCTGTAAGTTCTATTGATTTCCACGGATCTCTTTCAGTCTCTGTTACTGCTCTTATAGCATCAATGTTTTCTGGAATCACTATTGATTCTTGGTGTACAGTTTGTAGCAACATAAGCTCTCTACCATTAACGTATAATGAGTCTCTCCATACAATTAGTTCTGGTATATCATATCTCATTCTACCAATGTCTCTAGCTAACTCCACTATTTCAGCAGTACTCTTCAACCCAAGACTTGAGTCTACAAGCACTATTCTTGGAGAACTAGCTAGTGCATCCACAACCCTATCTAGACTAACAGCTTCCCTAAACCTAATAACTAGACTATGTACATGCATAAGCGTTGTTGGTACAACAACAGCTGTTGTCACAATATCTAGCCATGGAAGAACAGTCTTTACATCAACTCCATGGTGACTAGGTATAGAGGCTGGATTAGGAACTATAGCATTAACTGGCCCACGCTTAACCTCCTTAGGATCACATGCTCTACGTATAATGGTTGCACGCACACTCTCAACACCAAACTCTCCATCTAGACTACATACTAGTCTAAGCAATCCAGTAGTATTACAACTAACAACCCGCACACTCTCCTTCCCAAGAGCTTCCACATAATTACATAGACTAGAGAAGCTAAGATCAGCAACCTCAGGCTTCTCACCTCCTTGGAAAACAGCTTTAACACCAAACCTCTTGTAGAGACTCTTATACCTCTGTCCATAGCCGGGTGGTGTAGTATCAACTACTACATCAACATCCTCCAATAGATCATCAATAACACCTCTAACATCCATACCTCTCTCTCGGAACAACTCTTCTCTACCAGCAATAGTGTATAATGGAATATTCTTCTCAATAACAACTAATGCATTATAATCAGGTGTAACCTTAACAACACCGACAAGCTCCATATCAGGCTGTTTAATAACTGCTTCAGCAACACGTTTACCGATAGTGCCAAAACCATTAATACCAACACGTACAACCATAAAGAACCACCTAGTATAAACATGTACAGTTCTTATAGTTAATTAATATTTTAGAAGATAGCTGCTTAAAAGGGATCTAGTGTATACAGCTAGTTTAAGATACTGAATGTAGAGGTAAAACATCTAGAATACGCTATTCTTTATCTAAAGGAAACATTCCACTAAATATTCTTAGCAATATGGTGGACAACATTCATTCATACCATAAAGTCCTTAAACCAATTTCTCTAAAATGAGGGTCATCAGATAATATTCTAGCTCTAAACCTCTTAGCTGTAGTAGCAACCAGAGCATCAACTACTGGTGTATCATTATATCTACACAGTATCCTCCTAGCTTCAAGACAATCTCTAATTGAAAGAGATTCTACTCTAACTCTAGACTCTACAAAACTCCTTACCCACGTTTCAATAGTTGTGATACTGGCTCCCTTACCAGCAATCTTTAAAAACTCTGTAACAACAATTGGTGGTATTATAAGGTCTTCCTCCTGCAGCATTGTTCTATAGAATCTTAGTAGTAATCTATCATTAACTGTTGGTGGGGGAAGAAATATGTTAATAAGTATCAATTATCAACGCCATCTATCTCTTAACTCATCTAGCTCTCTAATAATTCTTTGATACTCTTTAACATCTACTGGCTTACCTAGTTCTGGAAACAATGGATTTTAATAACGATCCTCTCCTTCAAGATTTAACTATTAAATAAACACCAGTATTTATTTCTATAGAATCTCTTATCTCTTTAGGAATAGTTATTTGACCTTTCCTAGTAATCTTAAACCAAGACATATCTATCATAGTAGTACTTATGGATACTACTGTATAAGTACATTATATCATAAGTAGATTCTCTATAATACTGCTAATAGTATAGATTTAAACTATAGGTAATAAAGTTGTGTGAGGGGTTGTAAGACAATATTGGTTGTTGGTAAAAACAGTTACCATCCAAGAAACATTTTAGCTGATATAGATAGTGCTTCTAATGCTGGCAGCTTCTCACCAGATAGGAATAGTAGTAGAGCATTACCACCTGTTGACAAGTGGACCTTACTTTCATTAACCATGGATTCATCAACCATTGATGCTAGATGGCCGCCGCCTATGAGTATGAATGCATTGCTTTGGAAAGCTGTTTCTAGTAAAGCCTTTGTACCAGTACGGAACCTCTCATCCTCTATAACACCAGCTGGACCACGCATTACAACAACTTTTGCATCTCTTATAAAACCACTATACATTGACACAGTATTACCCCCTATATCCATTATAGTACCAGTTATTCTCCCAAGACTCTCCTCTCTTACAACACCCTCTTTATCAATAGTCTTGAAGTCAATAGGAGTCTCAACTGGTGCTCCACGAAACAATATCTTACGGGCACGTGGTATTAGTGCAAGAATACCCTTCTCCTCTAAAACACCTAAGTTCTGGACACCAATATCAACACCTTTAGCAGCTAAGAATAACTGAGCAAGCAAACCAGTAGTCAATATACGGTCAGCCATACGGCTTGATACAAGGTGTTCAATAACACGTATAAGATCATGGACCTTGGTACCGCCAAGAACAAATATACGTGGAGACTCCATAGACTCAAAGGCCTTTCTTAAAGCAACAACTTCTTTCTCAAAAACGGGTCCAGCAGCACTTGGTAGTACTAGAGGGAATCCTACAAGACTTGGTTGACTACGGTGGGCTGTTGCAAAAGCATCGTTTATATAGGCGTCAAATAATGGTCCAAGACGTTTTACGAGAAATGTGTTAGCTTGTTTCTCTGGAATAGCTTCTATAAGCTCTTCAGATACAAACCTAAGATTATCGAGTAGTAGTGCTTTACCAGGCTCTAACTTCTTAATTGCTTCTCTAGCACTAGGACCCATAACATCATCTATAAACTCTAGGTCAACACCACTATACTCTCTCAAGAGATCGGCGTGTCTTTCTAAACTAGTAAAGTTGTGTTCACCAGGTCTACCCTGGTGTGAACAAGCAACTACAGCAGCACCATATTTTTCAACTAAAAGCTTTATTGTCCTAGCGTGTACTCTAATCCTACGGTCATCCATGATCTCTCCTGTATTTGGGTCTATAGGTACATTAATATCTATACGTACAAGAACCTTCTTACCATAAACATCTAGATCTACTAGAGTAGGTATTTTTGGTATAACAAATCTCTCCATAACCATACACCTTAGTTCTAAACGAATAAACGTATCTAGTAGATAATATGGTGTTGGAAGTATATATTAATGATTATTCGTATAGGATAAAATGTTTTGATAAATGCTTACTATGGATTATAGAGTGAAGTTTAAACAATTGTTTAAACAGCTATTTATAGACAGCTACCTTCTCGACAAGATCATGTGTAGAAGTAGGGGTGTTGAAAGACTAGTCACATAGATTAGTATGAGAGCACTAAAGTATAGATCCATTGATAATACACCAGTTGTAAGACCTACAACAGCTATGACTAAGTCAACACCCGCACGGGGCATCATACCAACACCAATAGCTAGTGATGAACGTGTATCAATACCAACTAGTTTAGCTGACAACCCGCATCCAATAACCTTACCAGCTATACCAGCTAGTACAATAGACGATACAATACATACTAGTCTAGAGGGTTCTATAGATAACGATATACTCCATGGGTCTAGTAGTATGCCAGCATATACAAAGAAGAATGGGCTGATAAAATGTACTAGTAATTCATAGAATTCTCTTAAGTGATGGCTATGGGCTATAGAGCCTAGGGCGAGGCCGGCAAAGTATGCTCCAACAAGTGGGCTTAGCCCAAAGTAAGCTGATAATGTTGCTAGTATAAGCCCTATAGTTAGTAGGTATATGTGTAGAGAGCCGGCTAAATGGCTACGTGCTATAGCTCTCTCTATAAATCCTTTAGAAGACCTATATACAAGGTATGATCCTCCAAAGACTATTGCTAAACCAATAGCTATATGGGCTACTGCTTCAGGTTTTACTGAGCCATAGTTTACAATAGATGATACTATAGCAAACAATAGCATAGCATATATGTCGTCAGCAACAGCTGCTCCAAGAATAACTTCTCCAACATGGCTACGTAGAATACCTAGATCCATTAGTGTAGCTACTGTAACACTAACACTTGTAGGTGCAAGTATTACAGCTATAAACAAGCTAGTAAGCCAGCTATAGCCAAACAACATCGATACAAGTAGTGCTAGAGAGAATGTAGCTACTACACCGCCAACTGCTACAACAACTGCCTCTCTACCATACTTACGTAGATCCTCTATATTAGTCTCAAGGCCAGCAAGGAATATGAGTATTACAACACCAAACCACCCAATAACAGCAACATTATGTGTAACATGTATAAGACCAAGTATTGTAGGACCTATAAGAATACCTGCAAGCAAGTCTCCAAGAATAGGTGGTTGTTTAAGAAAAGCCATAACCTCCTCCAATCCCTTAGCAAACAACAATACTAGAGTGAGATCGATTAGTATAAGTAGCTCCTCCTGCAAAAACTCTGCCCTCCACAATAAATACTTTAGATCCTATTAGCGAAATAAATACTCTACGATAAAAGATCTGTAAGTCCACTATACTTAGAGATATGTTATAAATAAGTTAGTTTAAAGAAGGATTTGTAGAAAGCACCTGGTTTTTCAACTATCTCTTTTTCTTAAAGGCTCTATACAAGCTTTTGGAGACAATATAGCTGACACACCATCAGGATCTTCTATGATTAGAGTGAATGGTTTCTCAACGTTACGTGCGGCTTCAAGCTCTCTTATCTTCTTCCTACACTTGTCTCTAGGTGCGTCACTTGTTGAACACAGGAATTCTGTTTTCTCAAGAACATCTATTATTATGCCTTCAACAGTTGTTATATAGCCATGTGCTACTGGCCCAGGAGTTATTTCTACACCAAGTTCTGGTATCTTAATAGAAGCTGTACTAGCTCTTATAACAAGAGTGTTTTCATCACCTGGTTTCTCTACACGATAAACTATCCTCCTTGGCTCACGTGGTTCAGCTAGTCTTACATCACTAAATCTATACCCACATACTCTACACCTACCACTAGCGATCAATACCTTGCCCACTAATGGCATATTGTATAGATATTCTTCAACAACCATAGTGTTTCTACATAGTGGACACTTTATCTCATACTCAAGTATCTTCTCCAATACATAGCACCTTAGGAATAGTTTATTGGAAACATATTTAAATATAGATTTGTTCAAGGTAGAGAATTGTTTGATAGAGAGTAGAGGATTGTAGGCGGGGTAAGTGATTGAATAAGACACTAACGTTAATACTGTTGTTTTCACTATTGGGAGGCTTATCAAAGATTGTTGGAGGACTAGTCTATGGTTCACGTGCACTATTTGTTGATGCACTAACTAGTATTGCTAACTTTATAGCTGTAGTAGCTACTATACACTTCTACAAACTAGGTCTTAAACCACCTGATAGAGACCACCACTATGGACACTATAAACTAGGCTATGGTGGACCCCTAGTATCTATTATAGCATATTCTTTTGTAGCAGGAGTTATTGTTGTAAGACTATCGTTTTTTGAAGAATACCATGTAGAGATTGGTGCTCCACTACTAGCACTACTAGGCTTCATATTCTATGGGCTAGCCATACTCTTTGCTAGAAGGGTTGGCGAGTACTTTCTCCCATATTCTCTATTTACTGTTAGTGAGCTTATTGAGAGTGTTGTTGTAGTCTTTGCCAGCCTTGTTGGTGTATTGTATAGTTATCTAGTAGACTATGCTGGTGCTGTTATATTAGCAGCTTACTTGTTTATAGAATTGTTTAGTAGTTCTAAAGAACTCATGTATGGTGTTAGTGATATAGCTCCATCTGAGAAGTATATAGAGGATATTAAGTCTTTTATAGAGTCTAGAGGTTTTACTGTATTGTCTATTAAGGTTAGAAAAGCACATACAAGACTATATCATGGAGATATTGTTGTTAAACCGGTTGATACAATAGTAGGTTATAGTAAACTTATTTTAATGATTAATGATTTAAAGAAGCTACTGTATAAAGAGTATAATCTAGATGCTTCAATAGAGCTTGGTTAAGGAATTATCCTCTACACTAGTATTTAATAACTTTATATCTAGACATGCATCTATCAACTAATATAGGTGTAGTAGAGTGTCTATAGTAGTTGTCCATAGACTTATAAGAGTTGTTAAGGGGTTAAAGAAGGTTAGGAGAGTTCTCTATACAAAACTTGGTTTTGTAGCAACATTCTTTACAACAATGTGGGTTGTTAATGCACTACTGTTCTACTATAGTGAGCACGTTATAGCTGGTAGAGAAGAGGTAGACCTATGGACTAGTCTATACTGGAGCATTATAACAATGGCTACTATAGGTTATGGAGACATAACACCATTGAAAGGACTTGGATGGGTTGTAGCAGGTTTTGCAGCTGTTATGGGTATACTAGCGTATACATTAACCGTATCAGTTATAGCTGATGCGTTCCTAAGTGCTAGTATTAGAAAAACCCTGGGGATGGCTCCATTGAAGAGTAAGGATGTAGTGGTTATAGGTGATAGTGACTCATGTATGGAGGTTATTGATGAACTAGTACTAAATGGTTTTGAAGATAAGACTGGCTGGCTTACACCTAAACAGCTTAGGATTGAGCCTAGAGTAGACTATATGGTAGGGGATCCTAGTGATGAAGGGGTTTTGAAGAAAGCTGGAGTTGATAGGGCTAAACATGTAATATTATGTCTAAGTGATGATAGCAAAGCTCTCCATATAGCACTACTTGTTAAGAAAGTTAATAAGAAGGCTAGTATATCAGCTATTGTATCTAATACTAAAACAGAAGACTTACTACGAGAAATCGGTGTAAAACATACTCTATCAAATAAGCTACTTGGTAGAGCTATAGCATCAGCTGTATTTGAGCCCTCAGTACTATTGTTTATAAGTGACGTGACTAGTGTTCGTGGTAAAGGGGATCTTATTGAAGTAGTTGTTGATGATAAACTAGCTGGTAGAGATATAGAGAGTATTGAAGAGTATCTTGATAAGGATAGTCAAGGATATAGACATAGGGTATTAGCTATAGTACGTGGTAAAGAAATGGATATAGCTCCAAGTAGAGACTATAAAGTTGTTAGTGGAGATAGACTAGTTGTTTTAAGAACAAAAGCTAGTTAAGCCTGTTTAAAAAAGAATGTTATTTATTAAAGCTTACATATCTAGAGAATATCTTATGGTAGGACTACAGTCTTTGGATAGTCTCTACCAGCAGCTGTGCGTATTGTTATGTCTACTGACTGTCCTGATGTGAATTTTGTTGTACTAAGGTTTAGTGCAAAGTTGAATTCTTCACCAGTCCTTATTGTATGGCCTATTACACCTCCTGTTATATTTACATCATTACCATAAACATCATGTGGCTTATTATTTATAAAGATCTCTTTGATTGTAGCATCTGTTGTACCAGTATTTCTCAGATATACATATACTACAAAGTTATCACCCTTCTTCTCAGCATAAGCATTATAGATCTCTAGTCTCTCAACACCTGTAAAACCTGTTGTTACACCAGCTAGCCATAGTGCTACAGCTATTGATATAGCTATAGCTACACTTACTATAATAACAGTTGCTATTACAGGCGATATAGCCTTCATATGATACACCTAATTCTTTGTCTGATAATAGTATTGGTTAAAAACAATATTTAAGCTCTACGTTTAAGTGTTAAAAATGTTATAGAGATCCCTGTAACAGTTATATGTGTATTGTATATAAACAGATATTATTAAATCAGTTTATGGTCCGGCCCAGCTTGTTTCATCGCCTACAAACCTTACTCTAATACCCCAATTACACCTACTATAGTATCTCCAAATTTCAAACTTGAAAGCAACTTTTAGTGCTGAATAGACTATGATGTTGTCAATATTAATACTTGTAAGTGTAGCCCATAAATGGAGTCCCATAGGATACCCTCTTTCAGAAAACCCTGTGACTAGCTCATCCTTGTGATCGATAATGCTTATAGCGAAATGCATTAGGGATTCATAGGGTATACGGAATAATGCATAGCTTACTCCAGCTCCATAATAGAAAGCTGATATTGGATAAGCTGTTATAGTGTTATCAACAATACCTATTAGATCTAGGTAGTATAGTGTATCAGATATTATAAGCAAGTACATATCTTCATGTGGTATTAGGTAGTAGTATCTAGCACTATCAATCCTTATATAAGCTATAAGGCTTACAGGCCAGTGTATACCATTATCACTATATGGGTGTCCATACCAGAAGCGTATCTCATAAACAGCTTCTACAACACGGTTAAACACACGGTGTTCACCATAGGGGGAGACCATATCAACAACTATGTGTACACCAGCAACACCTCTTCCAACACTCCATTCTCCATCCATAAATATTCTTACATTATAGTATCCAGTAGAGTTAACAATATCAATAATATATCCCTCATTACGCTTATACTTAACCCAGTTTAGGAGGAGCCTGTCAATCTCACGATCTACTTCATGTGAAGCAGCTATACTAGCAACTCTTAAAGCACTCCTAAAATTGTTTAAACTAGCATAGAAGTCTCCAAAAACCTCCTCATAGGTATCTAAGAATGTTTCCTCAAATACTCTAGAAGCATTCTGGCTACCACGTGTTAGTGATAACAAGCATAGAGTCTCTAGATCGCTGTTAATGAGTATCCATTCACTAAGAGTATAGCCATAGAGTGTTTCACCAACATGTGTTGTACGTGATGTAATATAGTATAGTGTTGAAACTAGTAGTGCTGATAGCATAACTAATGATATTATTATTGGTATATGGGCCTTCACCTAACACCCACCTCTATATCATAGATGTACATTACACCATTACGTGTCAATCGTGTGAAATGGTATACAAAATAAGTTAGCTCCTCCTCTCTAATATTAACTGGTCTACGGTAGCAACTAGTCTTGTTAATAACCTCGTTATCAACTAGATCGACTACTGTTATATTAACATATACATAGTCTGCTCCAAACTCTGAAGCAATACTACTAGCAAGTTCACATGCACTCCAGTAAGTCTTAGTACGTATAAGCCTTATAATATCAAGTTGTTTATATTCAAAAACCTTAGTAGTAGTTTTTGGATAAACAAGTACGTAGAGAATAGCAAATACCAGTATAAACACTATAACTGCAAGATATGCTGATATAACTATAGACTGTGCTCTCACATAGACCTCCTCCAAACAGTTAGTGTGACTTGATAATCGATCATGCCAACCCTTACAATATAGGTTATTGTTACTGTAGGCCAGTTACTTGGAACTATATCTCCTACTGATATAGTGTGGTGATAGTTTGTTGCTACATATAGTCTATTGTTAGAATCTTTCACAAGTACTAATACTGTATTATATAGTGGTGCTGATATATCATATTTGCTTAAACTATCACTAATAAACGAGCTACTGTATACATACCATGTATCAGTACACCTACCATAGTATATGTCTGAACAACTACAGTATCCACCCCAGATATTCAGTCTTCTAGAATACTCCTTATACCTAGCAACATACTCAAAACTAGACAATCCTAGTTTCTCATAATTCTTACCATTTATTGATATAACTCCATCATATATACCATAATAGTTTATCTCTTCATAACTACGTTCTACATAGCGATAATATGAACCACAATCATCAAGCCAGCTATACCCACAGTTTACGTAGTAAGCATATGTAGCATAATTGTATTCCAATAACCTGTATACACTATAGTTTCTATGTGTATAGTAGTACATGTATACATCTACAACTTGGTATCCATGATAGTCACTTGTAGATACACCTCCGTTATCCAGATCGTTTAGTAAATAGAGTCTTCCATTAATATTTGCTATATAGACGGGTACCAAAGTGTCTGATAGGTAGTAGTCTATATACTTAGTTATACCAGTTTCTAAAACAGATGTCACAACTAGAATATCGCTTCTAGGTAGGGATGTACTATATATGTATACACCCTTTGGTACATCGTAGGAGCTCGGGTTCTCTAATACAATGACTTGTGAAGAAAGGTCACTATACACTATTAGTAGAGATAAGTTACCTTTATCACATGTATAGACGTCTACTTGATTACCATTTACTGTAATATTTAGTATACCCCATGAGGTCATTTCAAAATAGTATCCATAGTCTCTATAAACGTCAGCTCCAACATCGTCAACTATAAGACTATGTATGTCTATAATGCCTGGTGTAAGGTTGCTTGAACCAGCTAGATCTAGTATAACTCTATTAATGGTCTCTGTATAGAGTGCTAATATAACTGGTTTAACTGTACGGGCTGGTGGTGTATAGAGTGTTTCATTAATTATAGTATAGAGTGGTAGAAACGACACTATTATTAAACCAGCTATTATATACTCTATAACTTCTTTCAAGGCCTTTTAACACCTACGCTACTCATGTTAATATATATAATATTACCGCTAAAAACTAGCTCTGTTTTTACAATTAGCCTACTCCCAAATACTCTATAACTACCAATAAATGATATATTGGATCCATCAACAACGGGGTCGCATATTTTATGGTATCCATACACTGATCCATCAAGTGTTATAGCGAGAACGTATATTGAGAAAGGGTTGGTGGTGTTTGAGAATATATGGTATGTATTATTGATAGCTGATGCATAGCCAAATACAAGGTTATACTCTTTACCACTAGATATTTCTATAGGATAGTCAAGTATTATTGATAGATTAGTCTTTGTCTTTAAAGCATATTTTAGTTGTAGGTATATGGATTCAGCTATTGTCTCAAGCATGTTCTTATCATTATAGTACATTGTTATTGTAGTTACTGATGATGTGAAATGTATTATAGTCACAAGTATTGTGATTAAGGCAACTGTACCAATAACATGTACTAGTGCTGGACTAGCCATTAAGAGATCACCGTGTAGACCTGCTTTACAACAATCACTAAGTCAACGTCTAATATAGGATTTCTATTAGCTATTATATCGTCAAGATCCTTCTCTACTATTATAGAACCACTGGTTTTATTAACAAGCATTATTCTTAAACTATTGATACCATCCTTACTATACTTGAATACATCCTTATACGGGTTTACAATAAGGTTTCCAGTAAACTGTTGTTCAATTCTTGGAACAGTTCTTATATAGAGTATTCTAACAAGATATCTTTCAACACCAGTCTCGTTAGTTATGTAGACTGTTATATAGAATCTAGCAGTATTAAATTCTAGTACAGTTCTTCCCTGGCTAAAGTATTCTTGTATACAGGGTACAAGTCTTAAGTGGTCTACTGTAAACCTACATCCTAGATAATAGTCTCCACTAGAGCCATATACTATAGTTTTAACAGTAGCTATTGGACGGTATACTTCAGCACAGACACTAGCTGGTGTGTCATTATAAACGTATACATCATCAACTATTATAGAGAGAACAAGATCACTATAATTTCTATATCCAACGCCAACTAGTTGATGCGGTAGTGTTGCTACATAAGAACTTCCTTGTACAATATAGTGGTAGTTGTTAGCTATATTAACAAATGTTGACTTGATATAGCCGTATTCTGTAGTTGCTAATCCATTGTCTATAGTTACTAGTGAATAATATAGTGTTATAGATGCAATCACTATAATAACTGATGCTAGTATAACAGATGTTATAGCTTCACCTACACCCCTCACCATAGATCACCCTACAGGTTTTGTAAAACCAACTAATGCTGCTTTAAGATAGGGTGTTGATAGGAGGATTAACAGTGTCACGATCATTAATGCTAGTGCGTGTTTAAAACCAGCTGATGTCATACCAGCTGATACCTTACCAGCTACAAGACCCATTATATAGACGTTTAAGACTATAGCTGGCAGTGTTAGTGTTGCAGCGGCTATGTATCCTCCAACACTCATAGGTAGTGACCCGAGGAATATTGCTAACAGTATAATTGTTGATACAGTCAATATACCGCCCATATATGGTACAATAAGTAGTGTACGTAGGGTCTTCTTCTTCTCCTCTTCTATAGCCTCTATACTTTCAGCAAACCATGCAAGGTTTTCAAGAACCTCTATAGTACCGCCTCCAACCTCTATAGCGTCTGTTAGAGCGTATAGTAGAACCTTAGCTCTCCATACAAGAATCCTCTTATTAATATCACTAATTATACGTGTAAGAGGTATACCAAGACTAAGCTGCATAGCAATTCTCTTCAAATACCTTGTAAACAAGCCATAGTTTCTACGTGAAAGCTCTATAATAGACCTCTCTGGAGGCAATCCAGTCTTCCTAACCTCTACAAGGTCTCTGAGAAACCTTGTTATACCATTAATAACCTTATACTCACGAGCCTTTAATTCAGCATATATTACTGATGGTATGGTAGTGTAGATTAAAGCCATTGTAAGCATTAGTGGAGGCTCTACATAGCCTTCAACAGGGACTATGTATGTAGGCCATAATAACATAGATCTTATGCCATCAACAAGGGGGTTTGTTTTAAACGGATGTCCAGGCGGGAGTATTGATGGTAGTACAAGTCCAAAGAACATAAGGAATACTGTTATAGGAACAGTTAATCCAAGGTACATAATGTATGGTCTATAGTCTATCCATGGCTCCTTATACTGTATCAGATCTGTCAAGTAGATGATCATGAATGATAGGAATGGTATAAACACGTAGAGTAGTAGAAACATACCTGGACCAGCTAGTGCTGGTACAGACGCTACTGTTATAGATGCGTTTATGAAGTACATGGTTGACATAGCTAGTGTTGTAAGTAGTACAAGTGCTAGATAAGCTTCTAGTAAACCAGATAAACGGTCAGCTATAATCTTCATCTTTACAAGGATTTCGCTAAATAGTAGACGTGCCTTCTTGGTAAGGTAGTCTCCTACATCACCTCCCGCACGTACAGTTGTTATATAGCCTGTAAGCATGTCCTTGGTGCTAGCACTTGGTGTTCTATCAGCTAGTGCTGAGAATGCTGTTAATGGGTCTTTACCGAGGACACGCACTAGTAGTATAAATCTTTGGCTTAACTCACTAAACTTTGGGAAAACCGTTTTTGACTTAGATATTCTTTCAAAAGCACTGTATGGTGATACACCACTTGTAACCATTATACTTAGATAAGCTGTTGTGTATGGTAGTTCACCTTCTATAGCACCAGCACGGTTGGATCCTATAATTGATGGTAGGTTTACTAGTAGTACAAATGCTAGAAACGGTACTAGTATGAGTACTGGTATAACTAGTAGTGAACCAGTTATCAGTACTATTACTGAGCCAATAACAACTACTAATACAGTAGTAAGTATGGTTAAGAATCCTACAAAACTAGCGTAGACTTCTGGATAAACATGCATACCGCTCTTACGTATACTCTCTGGTAGATTACTGTATATCCTAAGTACGCCACGTCCAAACCAGTGGAAGTACCTGTATACGAAATCCCAGATAGACATAGTTAGCTAACCTATTTTTCCTTAGATTCTACGGATTATAATATGGTTTGATAACTTATATATCTATGTACATTATACTGTATTAGAAGTCATTAAGTGTACATAACTATATTAAAGGGCTTGTGGAGAAGAGACTTAATGATTTTAAACAATAGCATTATTAGTTAGTTTGTAACCTAGTATATCGTGTAAGCAAGTATAGAGTATAATGGTAAATAGATGAGTTAGTAGAGGGTTATCAAGATTGTCTCCATCACTAGCAAAGCTTAGGGGTCTATTTAAGAAGAGAACTACTAAGCCAGTTGTTGAGAAGAGGCCTCTGGAAGTAGAGGAAGCTGTACGTGCTGCCATACCACTTGTAGAGCCTATACAGGTTACACCACGCGATCCTAGTTGGAGAGTTATAGAGAGCTACTACGTATACCGTCCATTTGTTAAGATAACTATATCTGAGACACCTGAGGGTCCAGTATACTTTGTTGAAGAGTATGGCTTGACTATAGAGGATAAACTTGTACTTGACAAGCTTACACAAATACTTATGGATGAAATACGTCCTCCAAGTAAGCCTGAGGAGATAAAGGATCTACGTAGCTATGTATTTGAAGAAGCAAAACGTATTGCTGAGAAATACCGTAACAAGCTAGGCTTGGTTGGTACACGCCGTTTAAAACTACTCTACTATATTGAGCGCAACCTTATAGGCTATGGAGCTATAGATCCTCTTATGAGAGACCCTAATATAGAGGATATATCGTGTAACGGTACTAATGTACCAATCTATGTATGGCATCGTAAGTATGAGAGTATACCAACAAACATTACATTCCTAGATGATGAGTATCTAAACGAGTTCGTTATGAAACTAGCACACATGGCTGGTAAACACATTAGTATAGCATTCCCAATAGTAGACGCTATGCTCCCAGGTAAACACCGTCTAGCAGCAACTTTTGGACGTGAAGTAAGTGTCAAGGGACCAACATTCACTATACGTAAGTTCCGTGAAAGACCCTTTAGCCCTGTAGAGCTTATTATGAGTGGTACACTAAATAGCCTAATGGCTGCATACCTATGGACACTAGTAGAACACGCTAAAACAGCTATGATAGCTGGAGGCACGGGGGCCGGGAAGAGTTTTCCGGGAGACACCTATATTATAGCTAGAGTTAATAGTGTTCCAAGGATTCTTACAGCTAGGGAGCTCTATGATATGGTTAATTCTAGAGAGTATAGAGTAGGCGATCACATAGTTAAGGATGTTAGAGAAGAATCTATTGAAGTACTAAGTCTTGGTAGAGACTATAAATTGAAATGGAAGAAGCTGTTAAGAGTTATTAAACATCGGGATCACAGACCGCTTGTTATGGTTCGTACAAACTCTTCTATAACAATAACTACACAAGATCACAACTTTATAAAGATCGATCCAGAGACTCTAGAGCTAGTGGGTGTAGAGGCTAGTGAGTTAAGGAAGGGTGATCATATTGTTAATGTATGGCTTGATATAGACTATAGTAGCTTAGATAGGGTTGAACCGGATTATGCTTATCTAATTGGTTTATGGATAGGAGATGGTCATTTAGATGAAAACTCTATGGCTATAGGTTTTTCAAACTCTAATATAGATATTATTGACAAGTATAGAAGTCTTGTAGAAAGGTATTGGAGTAAGAATACCTATATCTATAGGGATAAGAGGAATAGTGTAGCCTACGTTGTTTTCAGAAATAATAGTGTATTTAATAAACTAAGGAAGCTATATACTACTAAGAAAACACATACTATAAGAATACCTAGTGAGATAGTTTTCGGCAGTAATGAAGTAATATGCTCATTCCTAGCTGGATACATTGATAGTGATGGAAGTATCTATTTTAAGAAGAAGGATAGTATGGAGAGAGTTATTATAGAGCTAGGCTCTAGATCACCCTATTTAATTAATGGCTTATCACTCATACTTAAGAGACTTAGAATACAGCATCATCTTAAGGTAAGAAGTGTAGGTGGTGAACCATATTATAGGATTCTAGTATATGACTTAAGTGCTGTAAAGCTTATTAAAATACTCTATAAGTACTCTATAAAAGCTAGACATCTAATGTCAGTAGTTAACAAGATATGCTATACTGGACACAATCCCAACACTAACGTCTATCCTATAGGGAGGTATTTAGAGAAGATAAGAAGGAGGCTAAGGCTTGGTAGAAAGACTGTAGAGAAAGAACTAGGTCTTTCATCTAGGTATGTTAGACAGTATGAGTATGGTAGGAGGAGTATTAGTTTAGAAAACCTTAGGAGATTCTATGAATACTATCTAACAAGATCTAATGGTGATAGAGAAGCTAGAGTTCTTCTAGATAGACTAAAGCTATTACTGAACGGAGATCTTCTTATAGAGAAGGTTTTAGAGATACGTAGTGTTGATGCTACTAATGATTATTTATATGATCTAGAGGTTGAAGACACACACTTATTCGTTATAGGCTTAGTTGGGTGGAGGTTAAACCATAACACATCACTACTTAATGCTATAAGCTTGTTCATTAAACCTGGTATGAAGATTGTTAGTGTTGAGGATACTCCAGAGCTTAACCTACCTCATCCAAACTGGGTTCAGCTTACAACACGTGAGAGCTATATTGTTGGTGGTTCAAGCGGTACTGAGATTGGATTATTTGATTTAGTTAAGCTTAGTCTTCGTTACCGTCCAGACTACATTATTGTTGGTGAGATACGTGGTAAAGAAGCGTTTGTACTATTCCAGGCAATGGCCGTTGGACATGGAGGGTTGTCTACACTTCATGCAGAAACACTAGACTATGCTATAAAGCGTCTTACCAGCCCTCCAATGAATATACCTCCTACGTATATGAAGCTTATGAACATCTTTATACATATAAACCGTGTTATAACAAGGATTGAGAAAGGTATTGTACGTGTACAGAGGAGGATCAATATTCTACAGGAAGTAGAGGATCACAATAAATACATCACTATAGCAGAATGGGATCCGAGGACAGACCAGCATAAAGTGTATCTAGAACGCAGTATCCATCTCAAAGACATAGCTGCTAAACGTGGACTAGATATAGAGGATGTTATAGAGGAGATATATCGTAAAGCAACAGTACTAAACTGGATGATATATAGGAATATAACAAACGTATGGGATGTATCAAGGATCATATTTAACTACTACTACGACCCAGCATCGGTTTACCGTAAAGCTATTGAAGAACTACAGGAGATGGGTCGTGAAACAGAAGAGTTTATGGCTCCAAGGCCAGCTGTTGTAGCTCCGACAGAAACACTTAGTGTAGGAGAGACAGAGCGTATGATATCTAGTACAGAGGTTACAGAAGAAGCAACACGTGAACTATTTGGACGTACTAGAGAGTTACGGCGGCACTAAATTCACAATACGGGTCTCCCATAGCAATACACCTTGTCTCTCTTACCTTAACACGATGTGGGCTCCATAGCTTCTTATAGAACCCCTCTATAATAGCTTGTGTAAGCAGTCCAGTAGGCTTACCCTCCCTCTTATACTTAACACACTCAATATTATCATATAGTCTAAAAACAACCTCTCCTTCACTAGCATTATTTAATACTAAGTCAACACGGCCCCATCCAAGAGCTTCCAGTAGGTATAAGAACGACCTAGATAATAGGTTATAGTCTTCATCTTTAGACGGCTCACCATAGATACTTGAAAGCATCCAATATAATCCCTCACCAAGAGCATAGCCTACACGGTTAACAACCATAGCCATTGTCAATCCATATCGATCTCTAGCGTTAAGTAGTGCATTAAAAGCTTTCTGTGGTATAACTATAGCTCTCTCATCATTAACCATTATAGGGAACATCCTTGGAAACAAGATCTTTTCTTCACCAATAAATGTTTCAATACTTAAAACACCATCAACCTTCTTAAGATCGGATTCTATCTCTTCAGCACGCTTACGATCAACTGTTTCAGCTATAACAACAACATATGTCTCCTTCTTATCACCATAAGCTGGTTCTGGAGTAATAACCTTCATAATATTTGTATCATAGCGGGATATAACAGCACTAATGTCTCTAAGAAGACCGATACGGTTAACAACTTTTAAAACATAAGCAACCGTTGTGACAAGCTCTGGTTCTTTAGTAGAGATAATTGTGTCAATATAGAATGCTGGAGTAATGGGTTTCCTTTCTCCACGCTTCCTAATCCTTATGAATACCATATCTAATCACTAATTAAGATTATTATATAAGGAATTATATAAATTCTTAGACATAGATGTTAATAGATTATTTAACTAAAGATATGTTGTGTCTAATACTTTTTAACACAATATTTTACGATGCCTTTTTAACCTTAACTTTAACGTCACGTTCTATTTCAAGAATTGATAGAAGTATCTTAGCTTCTTCAGTAATTTTCTCCCTAACTTCCTCAATACTCTTAACTCTAAATAGTCTCTTCTTCTTAATAACAAGATCTACTACAACATATCCTTCTTCAAAATAAACATTTAAAGACAAAAGCTTGTATCCATGATAGGACAGTATGTCTTCAAGAACTTCTCCAAGCTTCTTTCTCAACTCCTCGGTATTAATAACCCTGATCTTTGGTTTAGGAGGTTTTGCTATAGCAACAGCTTTTCTCTTAACACTAGTTCTAACAACTTCCTCCATTCTCTCAAGTTCACGTTGTGTAATAGTTATTGTCTCACCATAGGGAAACTCTCGTGTCTCCTCCTGCACTTTAGTTTCCTCACGTCCTATAGTAAATATTCTTATACTCACATCTTGTTTTAGAAGAGTAGCTACTAAGTGGGCAAGTGCTCTTAAACCAACTATTCTCTTACCAGTAGATGGTTCACTAAGAGCTGTAGATACTATCCTACCGCCCTCCATGTATATAACGTATCTCTTATTATCAACATTAGCTGTAAGCAAGTACTCTCCTTGAGAAAGCTCTTCAATAGCTTTTATAAAACCATCTATACCCATAGTCTTTCTTTTAAGGAAAGTACTCCTCCTAATAAGGTCTGCTTCAAACGTTATATCATTTAAAGCCTCCATACGCTTAAGATCTAGTGGAAGCCTCGATATTATGTCATAGATCTCTATCTTCTTACCCAACTCTAAATCTGTCCTCACTAGACTAGTATATTGAATCTCTACTCTACACCCTTGTCATAACCTATGTGTTAAAGCAAATATATTATTAGCTACACGTCTCTTTATAAATATAGTAGTCCACTAGCTAGATTTCTTAAAGCATACAATGCCTTAATACCAACAAGATCTCTTGGAACAAGTATTACAACAAGATCATTTCTCTCAAGCTTCCTAACAACACTATATATTACTTCATAAACTCTCTCTAGATGATATGTTAGTAGAAGACCTATAACATCCTCAATAACTAGTAGTATAGGTCCTCTACCAGTCTCATACTTAATCTTCTCAACTAGATAAGCTGTATGAACAGGGTCAAAGCCTATGTCGTGTCTAAGAATACCCTCCATAATCTTTGAAGACTTAATGGTTGACCCAGCTCCTTTAAAGACATTAAGTAAATGTATAACTGGTTGTTTATTGGGTGTTTCAGCTGCAAAGTACATATATAGGTTACCTATAAGGTATTCTTGGAGGAAGCTTCCAGGCCATGTAACTATAACTACTGCTGATGGTGTTGTAGTTCTACCAAACAGATCTATGAGTGCATCGGCTACTCTAATAGCAAGCTCTTTCCTATACAGACTATACCTCCTACTATCATACTCTATACTAATGATTCTTGGAGTGAACTTCAGCTCTATATCGCTAGGGACTAGTTTGCCATATATGGTATATTGTAGTGTAGTTAGTTCTCTAAAGATTACTCCAAGACCGTCGAGAAGTAGGTATAATGTCAATACTTCAATTAATCCAATAACGAGTACAGCATATGTTGTATAGAATATGTTTTCAATAAGAGATGATATACAATAGCTTGTTAGGAGAAGTGCTCCTGCTATAGGAAATAGTTCTTTAATAATACTCTTTTTTGCAAATAACTTGTGTCCAAGGACATTGAACCATACAAACACTAGTAAGGCAATAATTGTTATAAGAGAAACTCTATAGCCTATTCCATAATATACTAGTGGTAGTCCAAGAAACCCCATATATAGTCCTATTACCAATAGTATCCATAGAATAGCTACTATAATAGATAGTCTGTAGAGTATTTCTTTAGAACTATAAGTATAGATTCTTGTCTCTCTAACGCTAATGCCGTATCTTCTCTTAAGGATAACTATAGGTATTACAACAGCATAGTAGGATACGCATGTTATGATAAGAGCTTGTATAGTAGACAAGAGTGTTGATAAAGCTATTACTTCAAGACTGGACACTACTATAAAGACTATTGTAAATAAGGATATTATGTAGGAGGTATGTTTTATCCAATAAATTTCTCTAAATCTCTGAGAAGATGAAATAGTTAATTTTAGGAGTTCTAACATAATATATGATTGTATAACGTTAACTATTAAATGCGGATAACTAAAGCCTAAAAGCAGAGCTCTAAATGGAATCTTGGTTAGCAGGAATAGTATTATTAATAATGTTATTAAAGCAGGTGTCCAAAAGCATGCTACTACTTTCCACCCAGTTTTACTAAAGCTTTCGCTCACAATTCTATACCCTCATAATATACTATACTCCTTCTAACCCATTTATTCCTTAAGTACTATTTTTAGGTATATTAAACTAGCACTATATAATATAGAACTATATGTTAATAAAGCTCCTCCACTAACTAGTTTAAAATAACGTTCAATTATATAGATACGTTATTTTTGGATAAGCGGTCCAATGATCTTAAATCCATCAACATCTATAGCAGCTTCATAGTATTTCCTATCAATAGCTCCAAGCCTCATCTTAATAGGTGTAAGACGTATAACCAGCCCCTCACCTCTCTTATCAACATAGTCTAAACGTATAACAACATCAGCCATAAACTCCTCTACACCTGGAAGCTGTATCTCTGTAAACATAGGTATTTCACCAATAATTATAGTAGTTAGATCTCTTTCAGATATAGCATTAAACAACATATTTAATACACCAGCTACTTCACCGGGATTAAGGCCTCGTATAAGTGATGAGAGGCTATCGATAACAAGGTTTTGATAACCACCACTAGCTATGTCTTCTAAAACATGTTCTGCTGCCTTTATAATGTCTTCATATCCTCCAAGAGGTAGTGCTCCTTCAATACTAAGGTATTTTTCAAGAAACTCATCTAGTCTCTCAAATTTAAGAAGCCTTATCCTATCAATAAATAGGGATAATGGTTCAGTTAATAGGAAATACTTAGTCTTTTCACCAAAATGTATAGCCCGGTTATAGGCGTAATGGACTGCGAGAGTAGTTTTACCAGTACCTGGGTGTCCAACAATATATATTAAACCAGGTCTTGTAAATCCTCCGCCTATAGCCTCGTCAAGTCCTTGTATTAGAGTCTCGATTATACGATATACCATTATCACACCCGTTTATAGTATATATAATAAATTACTTATTAAGCTATCTTAAGGAATTCTATATATTATTCAACATCCATTTTTAAAGAAGCTAATTGGTCAGCTATATTTTCAATAATCTTGTTCTCTTTCTTACTAATAACAAACACTAAATCTTGTGGAGCAAGTTTTGATAGTAGGTATCTTAACCAGAAATATATGTCCTTACTCTCTTTAAATATAGAGACTAGTAAATGGTCTCTTAATATAAATATTTTACTATATCTACCTCTAGTATTTTTATTGATAATTGACATGATATAGTCTATATGATTAAGTGCTTTATTAATAACGATTATCTTTAGATCATCTAATACAAGTGTAGATGGTGAGTAAGCTTTTTCTGAGAAGGCTATAAGGAATCCTTTATTCTTTCTAAAATATGCTTTTAGTTCCTCGCTGATTTTTTCTTTTTCATTAAGAAAGTGTATAGGTATAAAGCCCATAGTTGTATATTGTCTTACTATATTCTCTGCTATATTGTTTGTGTTTAAATATTGTGTCCTTACGTGTATTAGCTTAGGTGTTTTAGCATTAATGCTAAGACCGGGTACTTCAATTATCTTCCCACGCCATAGGTTTTTATAATCGAATAGTATTCCAGAATCTATGTTGTTAATCCAATAAGTTTTTGCCATTACCCTTACTATGTAGAATGATGTAAGAAGTAATGGTAGATCTAGTATTATCACTTTATAGTTTAAGAGAAAGTTCATTGTTATAAAGAATGCTCCTGTACATATTAGTATAAGTGATGTATATACATGCTTATTTATAGGTGTCACTTCAATAGATATTTTATAGAGAATTTCTTTAGTTATAGCAAGTTTTACAAATGGGTATAATAGCATTGCTAATGGTGTTAGAAGAATAGCGAATATAGCTAGTGATAGTATTGTATTCTTAGTTATAAGGCATAGATTGCGTATGCTATAGTGTATTGATAATATCAAGAAACTGTATGTTAGTAATCTACATAGAGGTGCAATACTTTTTATAATTTGTTTAGTACTTTCTTCCTCTATAGATACTGATGTTATATGGATTGATATAGACAGTAGGATATAGGATATAGCTATTATAATTGATGGGAGGATACTATAGACATACACTGTACCATATTCTAATGTTGAAAACGTTAGTATAGCTGGTATAAGTGCTACAGAAATGTATAATAGAGGATTAAATAGTTCATGAAATACTATCCAGTGGTATATAGGTCTTAACACATTCCTAACATACTTCTTTAATAACTCGATTGTCCAACCCCACTACTATTATCAAATAACTAGATTTATAAAAGTATTTCATTAAATAACCTAGATCCATTTATCTAAAGGTTCTTCTCTAAACCTGTAAATATATTGTATTAGTAGGCTAACTATATTTGATGGTATATTAGTAGTCGCTCTATTTATAAATTCTATAAATTCTAGAATATCGGGGTCTCTAAGTACTGGTTTCTTCCTTAAAGCATGTGACACTGTTAAACGAATCTGCCAATTACCTACAGGAAACATGTATTGTGGAAGAACCTCTCTCAATATAGCTATACGGGCTTGCCTACCAATACTATACAAGTACTCTAGAACGCTAGTGCGAGCTGCAAGATACCCTCCATCAACAACGTTCATTCTACCACGATAATCCTCTTTAACAATAAGTGTTGATGGTTTAGCCTTAGGGTTCCATAGACTATGTGGTTGCCATACCTCGATCCAGAGTCCTCTATACCTTCCAGGTACTAGTACTACAATATACTTATTATGTAGGTATTCACTATAGAATACAAGTGTTCCATTAACTATTGGAGACTTCTTAATCCTTGATAATAGTTTAGAAGAGATCATTGAGTCAACAGCTGTAATACCCCATCTTGTTGGCACAAGCCTTCTCTGACCACTACGTCCTAGAAAACCTATAGTCAATGCTCTCACAATAGTGTAGAAGTCTAAACCCTCTCTATAAAGAAGCCATACACCCTCAGAAGCCCTTAGATCATCCCATATAAGCTTCTCGAGACGTGGATTTAGTGAGGGATTACTAGTTATACGTACATCTTGGACAGAAGCACTTGGACCACGTGGTGGTGTTATAGAATCAAAAGTTATTCTCGGTATAGGCTTTTCTTTAAGAACTGCTTCTGAATCAACAGGCTTACTAGAGACTACTGCAAGACCAATCTCTTTCTCATAAAGCTTATACGGGTCATAGATATAGGCTGGAAGCACTAAGCTAAGAAGGTTACTTCTAAGCTCTATAATCCTATCAAGACCTAGTCTAAGAAACCACTTATCCGGGCTATCATACTCCTTAGCCTTTAACCCATGTATACCAGGAGGTACTCCATAGTAAACCCTTACTCTTGGATAACCATGTTCTCCAACAACTATTGTTGGAGGAGTACTGCCGGACACTTCATTACCATGTATGCTCTCAACAGCTTTTACACGGGCACGAAACCCTTCAATCAATGGACAATATGGTAGACCGCAGAGCCTTCTAGCACCCTTACATCTAAGACATAGATTGTAGGCTTCCTTCACTACCTACCTAAACCCCCCTATTATCTAAGAATACTATATAGCTAACATGTTTATAATACTCTAGAGGCAATAGAATATAATCCATTAGTAGAATCTCTAGTATCAACTAGATAGAGCTTATGGGTAGTAGTGGTATGGCTAGAGGATATGTATTAGTAACACATACAGATATTGATGGAGTAGGTGCTGCTGCACTATATATATACCTTTATAACGAGAAGCCTAGAGAGATAAGGTTTTATGAACCATACCATTTAGATAGGCTAGCAAACTATATCAGGAAGGTTAGAACTAATAAAATAGTTATAACAGATCTTGGTATGAATAAACCAGTATACACTACTATTCTAGAGTCTATAAAACAAGCAGTTAGTAGAGGAGTGTGTATTGAATGGTATGACCACCATGTATGGGATCAAGAGTGGATCAGAGGGTTTAGAGAAGCTGGTGTAAAACTATATATTGATAGATCTACTTGTGCAACAGGTGTTGTAGCAAAACATGCTCCTAGTAGGAGGAGAGAGATTGATAAAGATTTTGTTAAAGAAGTTGTAGGTGGTGTATGTGCTGGCGATCTATGGAGGTTTGACCACTGGAGGGGTCCATGGTATTTAAGACTTGTTAGGAGAAGGGAGAAGGATTCATGGAGGTTGCATGTTATAGATGTTTTATCAAGAGGTGTTTCATGGACGGATGAGTTTACAGAAAATATTGTATCTAAAATTGAGAAGGAGTTAATGATCTATAATAATGTGTTAAAACAAGTTCTTATAGATCATGTGGATGGTTTGAGAATAGCCTATACAACATATAGTAAAATAGTTGATACAAGCTTTATAGCAGCACTACTACTTAGTAGACTATCAAGTAGTGTAGCAGTTGTAGCATCAGCTGATGGGAAGCTAAGCTTTAGATCGATTGATGTAGATATTAGAGAACTAGCTAAAGCACTAGGTGGTGGCGGGCATCCTAGAGCAGCTGGTGCTAAGATAAAGATACCTTTTAGAATAAGGTTGAAGAGTCTATGGGATCATGGGTGTTTACTAGAGTACGTATCAAGTGTTGTTAGAAAAGCTGTTATAGAGATTAATGGGTTGAAGAAAATCTCTTAAACAATCTCTTCTTTACAACTATGGTTAAAGCTATAACTACTACTATAACTGATACAATAGCGACAACCATTACTGTAGACATAGGGCTAGGTTTTCTAGTAATATCAGCTTTCACTAGTAAGGTGTAGTTAGTTTCATCAAAAAACAGTTTACTACCAGTAGCGTTGCCATTAATATCGATAACTGCTTCATTACCAACATCAACAAGGAGTCTTGTATTTGATACATTGTATCTCTTAGAGATAACGTTGATACTTTTAACAAGATCCTTTAAAATAGTTGAGTTACCTGATATAGACCTATTTAATTCTACAGATACTTTACACCTAGTTAAACTAGAGTATCTGTCTACCTCAGCAGATCCCTTTAAATAGGCTAGTGTTAGAAACGACAGCTCATCATTTAGTGTAAGGAAAGTGTATTTAGGTATACGTTTAACAACTCCCAAAGGTTCTATGAATAAAGGTGTACTCCATGGTAGAAGTAGAGCTATTGCTCCACCAGCTTCTTCAACATACTCTACACTATAGTTTCTTGGGTTATAGCTTAGCTTTATACTATAACTATTGATAAGTACTAGTAACTCTACAGACTTAGTAACAACACTTATTGGTAGAAATCCTCCAATATAGTTATTAAGTATATTAGATAGCTTTCCAAGATCGTCTGTAGTAAGATTTTCAATAACATATCTTATACAATAATATCTAGCTAAACCATTATCTATAACCTTATAATATAGCATTCTAGACTTTAAACCTTTAAACATGCTTTTTAATATAAAAACTGTCATGTTTATACTAGCTATATCGCTTTCTATACTACTATTCCCAATAATATCTAGTGTTATGTTTATAAGATCTACTCTATAGATATCTAGACTTGTTTCAACACTTATGTAGGAACTATTATTGTCTTTGAATATGATCTTTCTCTCATACGACGTATTATATTTGATATACTTTACAAAACCCTCTATCCTATCTATATTAAGTGTTTCACTTTTTTCAACAAGCTTGTCTAACTCCTTCTCTATAAACAATTCTTTTTCATATACTATAGTTGATCGATATCTATAGCAGTTGTTTGTAAGGTTGATATACGATAATGCTTTATCAATATGGTTTGTGTTTAGTGTAAAATCTATGTTATATACAGTATATAGTGTCCCGTTACAGTCACTACACTCTGGTTTAACATCTATACTTACATATGCATCTAGTAAACCGGGACTACTAGTTACTGTAGAAGCTAGTGTTAATACGATAAACACTATTGCAGCATACTTCAATCTATACACACCCTTGGCAACAAATATATTACTCCATCTCTAGCACTAATAGATAAAGCTGTTCCTTCAACATAAGCTTTTGCTACAAGAGCTGCAATAAGAGCGTCAACAGCATCACGTGGTAGACGTGGACTGGGCTTGAAGTTGGGTAACAGTTTTCTAGTAAGCTCTATCCAGTCACGACAACCACTAGAACGTAGAGCACTAAGCGGGTGTGTCTCTATAACACCTATACCTATTGATAGGAAAGCATTCATTAACTTAATGCTTCTATCAATAAGCATTCTCATAGACCTCCAACTAGGAGGTAGTACACGATAACCCATACGTTTCATAACAAGGTCTACTTCACGGTAACCACGTATACTATGTGATAGTGGAGAGTCTATAGCAACAACTACTGGCTTATACCTCTTAACAGTATCAACAATATCTCTATCACTATATAGTGTTGATAGGAAAACAACGTGTTCATCATATAGGATAGCTAAACCACTAGGTCTTCTAGATGAACCAGACGGGTCTAGCCCTGCAACAACTACCATGGCACTCTAGGACCCTTCTCAAAACCTATGATACCTGAGAATCTATCAAACAACTCATCTACACGTTTCATCCATCCCCTTAAACCACTAGGGTGTCTAGGATATTCTTCTAGATAGAGCTTCTTGGCTTCATCCATATACTTCTTAACAACTCTAAGCTGGTTCAACAGACCTGGATGGCCTATTAGTGATATAGCTGTCTTAATGCTTCTAACAAGCTCACTACGGAGACTACCCTTCATACCAATATCGTATACAGCTTCTCCACTAACAATTCTCTTCTTAAGAAGAAGCTCTAAATCACTATTATCTAGTCTCTGAAGATACATACGCAATATATCTAAACCAGCTTGTTTACTGCCATAAGCCTCCATATACTCTAAGTTAGCAGTCCATAGAGTCTCTTCATCAACTCTCCCCTCCTCAAGAGCTTTTCCAAAGTGTTTAGCAACAATAGATGCAGCAAGCATTGAAGAACCCTTACCGCCTCCATGGACGGGGTTTACAGTATAAGCTGCATCACCGACTACACCAACATTCCTCCATACAAGTGTTGGCAAAGGCCTACGTGTTGGTACAAGACCTCCTCCAACATCAACTACTCTACCATGGAACCTCTTCCTCAAATACCTCTCATACTGTATTCTAGGATTAGGTGAGTCTGGAAGCCATATAACTCCTAAACCAACATTACCTAGTACACCGCCTCTCTTAGGGAAGAACCACCAGTACCCTCCAGGTGCTATTTCTTTGTTAAGATATATCATTGCATAATCCCTGTCCTCCCCCTTAACAGGTTCATCAAGTTCTATGATCTCACGATACGTTATATTGTAGTCACTCATATATGGTCTCTCAGCTATAGGCCACCCGCTGGGTAGCTTTGTCCTTAAAGCTGGTGTAGCACCAGATGCATCAATAAATGCTTTAGCTCTAAACTCTCTAGTAGAGGCTCTACCCTTCTCTTTAACAAAAACCTTCTCTACCCCACTATCTCTAACCTCTAGTGACACAAGTATGTGTCTATCAAAGAGCTCTACCCCACTATCAAGGCATTGTCTAAGAAGCCATTGGTGAAACCTCCAACTGTTAATGCCGATCCCCTCACCATGTACTGTAATGTAGTGTTCTTCACTAGGGCTATAGACTCTAACTCCATAGAACTTGTTTTCAACAACCTGTTCTGGAGGGCTTATATTCATTTTCTCAAAATGATGTAGCCCTATAGCATCACCACATGGTTTAAAACCTATATGTTCACATGGTTTACTCTCAACTAATGCTACATTGAAACCCTTACGGGCAAGTGTCCATGAGGCAGTAAGACCTGCTACACCAGCACCTATAACAACTACGTCATACTCCATAAGCCAGCACCTAGTCATGAAGTAAGGCTCTTGCTAAGTAATATACTTTACACCTATCATATACTAGGATACAACTAGGTATTAAGGAAGCCAGTTACTTAAAAAAGTGTTGAGCTAGATAGGCTAGAGTGAGGGGATGGTGCTACGAGTAGACAGGACTTTACACCTAATGTAGGCTATACTGTAGTATATAGGATTATAGCTCTTGGTACAAGTGTTGGTAAGACAACTCTTGGAGAACGTATTGTGTCTCATTTGTCTAAGAGGGGTGTTGTAGTAGCTGTTATAAAGCAGACTCATGAACCACAGATCGATCCAGCAAGTGATGCCGGCCGATACTGGGGTTCTGGAGCTAAACTAGTTGTTGTTATGAGTCCTAGTGAGACTGTTGTTTATAAAGAGTATATGAGTGGGTTGAGAGAGATACTGTATAAGATGCCTTTCTACTATCCAGTAGTTATAGCTGAAGGATTCCGTGGATGCGATGTTGGTAAAGCTATAGCTATTGTTGAGAGTGAGGAAGAGCTTGAACACCTGCTTGGAGAACCAGGTATATGGTATATTGTTAGCCATGACTTCGATGTTGTTGAGAAAGCTAAGGAGATGGGTCTTAATGCATTATTGTTTGAGGAGACAGAGGCTCTTGCTGGCGAGGTTTATAAGGATGCCTTGTCAACTCTACTCTCTCTCATACCTAGTAGTGATTGTGAAGTATGTGGTGTTGGTAGTTGTCTAGAACTTGTAGAAAAGCTTTTAACACACGAAATGCTTCCAACAGATTGTTCACTACTTACACGTATGACAATAGTTGTTGATGGTAAGCCGTTAACGCTTGATCCCCTTCTTGGGAATCTTGTAAGAAATATTGTTAAAGCATTCTTATCAAGTATAAAGGGGTTGCCAGCAACAATAAAGAATGTTAGAATAGAAGTTGTTTATCCACAAGAAGAAAAAGGCTAGGGCAGTATCTTAATCAACATACCCTCTACAATAATAGGGCTATACCTTGAAGCAATATTTAATGCCTCCTGCAGTCTAATAGCACTACTACTATATATTGTTAGCAAGGGGTCTCCACGGTTAATACGGTAGCCTACTTTAGCATGCAAGTATACACCAGCACCCTTATCATATGGAGCACCAGCTGCACGAGCAATAGCTGCTATAGCTGAGTTATCAATATGTGTTACAGCACCCTCTATAGGAGACTCTATAGTATAAGTATGCTCACCTATAGGTAGATCACCCGGTTCTACACTAGGGTTTCCGCTCTGAGCTTCAATAATCTGTTTAAACTTCTCATAACTAAGCCCTTTCTCAAAAATATCACGTGCAACCTCAATACCATGTCCTGGAGGAACCTTGCCAGACAGCTCGATCACTAAACCAGCTATACTAAGAGCTTTTTCAATAAGACTCTTACTACCACGGCGGTTGATAAGTGTTTCAAGAGCCTCCTTAGCCTCTAGTGCAGGACCGGCTGTACGCCCTATTGGTTGTCCACCATATGTTACAGCTACACGTATACCCATTCCAAGGCGGGCTGCTTGACGTATAAACAGCCCTGCCAGTTGATCGGCTTCCTTAAGATCCTTAACCTTAGCTCTACGTCCAACAGGTACGTCTATAACAAGATTGTCAACACCCATGGCAACCTTTTTAGCTAGAATACTGGCTACCATCTGGTGCCATGGGTCTATAGCTAGTTTTCTCTCAATATTAACAAATATGTCATCAGCTGGTGCAAGGTTTAGTTTACCACCCCATGCTAGTGTAGCACGTACCTTTCTAGCAATCTCCTTAAGCTCTTCTGGTGTAAAGTCTACACGTGCAAGAACCTCCATAGTATCAGCTGTACCTGCTGGACTAGTTATTGCACGGCTACTTGTCTTAGGTATTAAGAGGCCTGCAGCAGCAACTGTTGGTACAGCAACTAGTGCTACCTTACTATTACCTGGTACACCGCCAATACTATGCTCGTCATAGACAGTGTCTTCAAACTCGATCTTACTGCCAGTCTCAACCATAGCTCTAATCAATGCGTTGAGCTCGTCTTCACTAAGTTCGTAGTAGAGCTGGCTTGTAAGGAAAGCAGAGATCTCTGTTTCACTATAAACACCTTCTACAACATCCTTAATCCACATATACATCTCGTCTTGTGTAAGCCTCCTACCATGTAGACGCTTACGTAGAGCTACAAAACTAGCTGGTACAGGTACTGGTTTAACACCTACAGAGTCATCCTTACCAATTCTAAGATCACGTGCTACGTCGTGGCTGACAAGTATCTTACCAGGTGATACCATAGTCTTTGTTATTGCTACAAAAGCTCCACGTGTACGATCACCCTTTATAGCTCTAACCCTAGTATTAGGTCCAAGTCCAAGCTCTTTAGCATCCTTTTCATTCATAACGATAATGTTTCTACCAATATCAATATCGATCTCATTAGCTATGAAATGCCTTGTTTCAAGATGGCTCATATAAACCCCCATTACACCCACTGTCTAACCCTTTACAAACACTGTAGAACAAAATACAGTACTCTGTAATCCTTAATAAACTTTATTGGATAATACATCTAGTTTAAATAAGGGATCATCCTAGCTAGTTCACTATCTAGATAATAATATTATAGAACTATCTCTTAAACAACCTCCTCTTCTTACGTATCCTCAACTTCTCCTTCCTCTTCCTCTTAGTCTCTACAGCTTTAGCAGTCCTAAGCTCTTCTATAACACCATAGGTTCTATACACTATACCAGATATCTTTGAAGACAGGCCAGCCATTCTAAGAGCTAGTTCTTCAAACCTAGCTACTAGTAGATCCTTAGATGGAATATAGGGTACAACCTTATAGGGGTAAACTGGAACATACTGTTCCTTCTCAGGATCACCTGCACGTACAACAGCAAATACAACCCATGTCTTAGGAGCTACACCATACTTAAGCATATCATCACGTGGTAGGTAGACTCTATCACTAGTAACTAGTGCTCTAACATAGGCATTAATATAGCGTACACGTTCACGCCCAAGCCACCCCTCATAAACCTCTAGAACATGTCCTTCAACATACATAAACCCTTGCTTAACATAGTCTCTAAGCCTACCGCCATGTCTTAGACTATAGTCACTCCTAATCCAATCGATAATTATAAGCGGCAACATCTATACACCTAACACTATCAACATAGCTATAGTCTACCTAAAAAACATAGTCCTAGAAAAACCTATGTAATAGCATGTGGTTCTCCAAGAAGAGATCTTAGTAAAGCATTTACTAGATATGACAGATTTATAACAGTCTTAAGCCTACCCACACGATCAACTATTATAATGTTTGGTACATGGAGTGTGCGAAGCATACCAAGTAGTTCACGAATACTGATATCTTCACGTACGGTAAACGGCCTAGCCTCCATAACCTTCTCAACAGGTACGTTTAGAACTTGCTCTATAGGTATATTGAGACGTGATACATTAAAACCAGCTATAAAGAATGTATACCTTGGCCTACGCTGGAACGATCTAAGGATTTCATGTTCACTAATATAGCCTATAGGCTTCCTATTCTCATCAATAACAACTATGAATACTGGATGTCCTATAGCTATAGCTTTCAATACATTATACAACTTACTACCACGGCGTACAACAATATAGTGTGTTGATGGAGGCTTAAACTTTGTAAGAAAATCGCTTAGCGATAGATCTAGTATGTTCTCTACATCACTCCTCCCGAAAACTCTACGTTGAGCCTTCCTATTCTTCCTAGCTAGAACTTCTTTAACCAAATCCATAACCCTAATAATCTAATTCTACAGCTAAGGTAATAAATGGTTTCCTATAAACAAGGTTTCTTAATCCATTAATTGTATAAACCTTAGCATGTAATATATTGTTATTGTTATTGGGGGGATGATATTGTCTTTAGAAGCTAGTCCAGAACTAGTAATATTCTATACACTAGCCCTAGCACTATTGTTTGGTAAATTCTTTGAAGAAATAGTCTCTCGTACAAAGTATCCGCCAGTACTAGGCGACTTAATTGCTGGACTGCTCCTTGGATCAAGTGTTTTAGGCATATATATTGTTAACGATGTTGTACACGCAGTATCATGGCTTGGTGTAGCATTACTACTATTCTATGCTGGTCTCAACACATCCTATCGTGAATTCCTTAGACTACTACCAATAGCTGGACTACTCACACTAGGTGAAGCACTAGCTGCCTTCTTAATGGGCTTCCTTGTTGGATGGATACTAGGCTATAACATGCTCCAGTCATTCTTTATAGGAGCTGTACTTGAAGCTACAAGTGTTAGCCTTACTGTAAGGACGTTAATGGACCTCGGTAAACTAGATAGTATAGAAGGATATACTATTATGGAGATAGCTGTACTAGACGATCTAGCATCACTTATAACAATAAGTATTGGAGCGTCAATAGTTGTACTTGGTTCACTAGAGTTACCAAGTATTATAGTAACACTATTTGAAGCAATTGGTGTATGGTTTGCAGTACTACTGATACTACATCGTTTCTCAGACTATATAATAAGGCTGGCTAGTAGAATGCATGTAGAAGAGTCAATGGTATCTATACTAATAGCAGTATTCGCTAGTACAGCATACCTTGTTAGTCGTGTAGGTGTATCACCACTCATTGGAGCATACGCTTCCGGATTAGCATTATCTGAAGTAAGGGGGTTGAGGGAGAACCGTGAGACAATAAGGAAACTAGCTATAGTATTCTCAACAGTATTCTTTGTAACAACAGCTGCTGAACTAGATCTTAGGGAGGCTTTAAAACCAGAGCTCCTAGGGTTCTATATACTAGTTGTAGTAGCTGCTTTTATAGGTAAACTACTTGGTGCTGGCTTAACATCATATCTGCTAGGATTCCCGCCTAGGTCATCTCTTAGAGTAGCAGTTGGCTTGTTTCCCCGTTGTGAGTTTGCTATAATAGCTGCTTATACAGCTGTATCCTACGGTGTTATTGGTGTAGAGCTTTATCTTGTAGCACTTGTTATTGTATTGGCTACAAACCTTGTCACACCACCATTACTTAGAATAGTTTATAGTGGTGGTGTAGAGTATGAGAGTGTAAGACTTAGAATAAAGGGCGTTGTTTTAAAGAAGCACTAGCTCTTCTCTAAGAACCTCCTCCATATTCTTGATAAAGCTATTGGTGTTGCAAGACTAGTTGTATAAACAAGTATTATTACACTAGCAAAAACAGCTTCTGGTACAACATGGTATGCCATACCAATAGATGATATGATCAATGCTACTTCAGCACGAGGCATCATACCAATACCTATGAATATTGATTCAAACCAGTTATAACCAGCTATTCTAGCCAATAATCCACAGCCAACTATCTTACCAGCCATAGCAGCTAACACTATAACAACAATGTCTGCTAGATAACTAGGGTTTACAATATACGGTTTTACGTCAATAGATGCTGCTGATAGTACAAAGAATATTGATGCAAAAATGTTTGGTATAAGGCTGAAACGACGTACAACACGTTCAATACCATGTATTTCACTAAAAGCCAGTCCTACAGCATAAGCACCAACAACAAGGCTTAAGTTAACACGTACACTAGCCCATGCAATCAATAGTGTTAGTGATAACAGTAGTGCTATATTAGTGTCTTCTAGATGAGAAAGCCTTGTTATACCCCGCCATATAGTTGTTGATGAACGGTGTAGTGATACTACAACAGCTATGTAGAATACAATAGCTATAGTAGCCGTAATCACGAGATCCACTATCTTAGTAGTACCAGACACTATAATAGCAGTACACAATCCTAGAACAAGTAGACCGCCAACATCATCTAATACAGCTGCTCCAAGAATAGTTGTTGCTATATCAGAGCCTAGAGCACCTAGATCAGCTAGTGTCTTAACAGTTAATCCAACGCTTGTAGCAGTAAATATTGCTCCAAGGAAAATGCTTTCACGATAACCTAGTCCTAGGAAGTACCCACTTAAATAGCCTAGTGTAAATGATACAACTATACCTCCAACAGCTACTAATAGAGACTTCTTAAGAGCCTTCATAAACAAGCCGAAACGTGTTTCTAGACCAGCTAGAAACAGTAGGCTGATAATGCTGATCCACTTGATTAAACTATACTCTCTAACAATTTCGGTACTGAGCAGACCAGCTATTGATGGACCAAGTATTATACCGGCAAGTATGTCACCTAGTATGGGAGGGTAGCCTTTAATAGATAATAGCTCTTCTAAAACCTTTGCGAACAGTATAGTTATAGACAGTATAAGCAGTAGATCGGCAATAACTGTTTCAGACACCACACTCCATCACTTCACATCCACGTACCCCTTACACTATATCCATAGTATTGTCTATGACTATAAATACAACACTATATAGGTATCTATGGGTGTAAAGGATAAAATACTATATACGTCAAAACACTATATAAATACTTAAACAAGCTAGTGGATGGAAGGGCTTTGTATAGAAGGCGTTTATTAAAGACAGTGTCTCCAATATACTATCCTATAGGTTTTAATAAAGACATACTAGATCTAATTATTGATGTAGAGTTTGAAGAAGACATCCATATACCATTTTCGCCATTACTAACACCCTTTAGGAAAGCATTTTTAGAACAACTTGTTGAACTAGGTTATCTAAGGAGGAGGACTGGTGGTTCATATGTTTTAGAAACAACAAGTGTTTTACGTACAAGATTAACTGGTTTTAGTATTAGAGAGTATGAAGAAGCATCAGTAACTCTTAGATCATCTGGTAGAGAGTATAGAGGCTTCATTATACCGTCTCCATGGTATTTTGTTAAGAGGATAATGCATAGAGGCTCTAGATTATTAGATGATCCTTGTAAAGCATTATCAATAATACCCTATTTATTATCAAAGATTGTTAGAGAATTTACATCACTTGGCTTAAACACTGTCTTATTTGTAGACATAGACTCTTCACTAGCAAAGTTCTTTAACAAACCATCACCGCCTAGTCCATGGAACTGGAGTTTGTTAAAACAACTGTTAGTAAGGACTATAGCTTGTTGTGATGCTGAGAAATATATCTTCATGCCTTGTAGTAAGCTCCATCCAATACTATTAAGTGTTATAGCATCATCTGGTGTAGACATGATAGGCATTGATCCTAGAGGCTATAGTGTTTCTGAATTAGACAAGTTACTAACTATCAATGAACTATCTAGACTCTCTATTATACTAGCTATTGTAGATAGATACTTTAACCAAGGGACAACTATTGTAAAGGACTTATTGAAGAGAGGGGTGTTTAACATAGAGTATGTATCATTTAGTTGTAGAGCGTGGGAGGATATGTTAGAGAGTGGGTGGAGCGGTATTAGAAGACTTATCGGGTTATTAAAGACTGTTTCAACAATAATAATATAGTTAGAGGAGACAAGCTTGTTAGAATGGGGTTATGTGTGTTGACTAAGTATATTGTTGTTACAAAAGATGGTGTTGTAAAGATATATGAGTCTTTTGGAGACGCTTTTAAACATGTAGTAGACTCTGGTGGTGGAAGAGTTTATCGTGGAGAACTGGTTCTGTCACTATCACCTGACGAGGTTATTGAATTAACTGGGTTATTTGGTGAGAAACTAGAGCCTGTAGAAGCTCCATTAACAAAGGCTCCGGTTAGGGTTGAGAAGAAGATAGCTATTGTGCTCGACCAGATGTTTAAGGGGTTCTATTCAAACATTCTTGCACGTGAATACCCTGATCTAGAGATACATGAGGTTATTGGACGTGGTATTGAGAAGCCTATAAGGATTGGTAATGTTGTCAAGGAGCCTGCTAGAGATGATTTTGATGTACTAGGTATTGTTGAGAGATTGGTAGGCGATGGATATAGAGTACTGTTCTTTACTGGTGATAAGAGACTTGCTTCACAAGTAGAGATTATAAGTGGTGTAAAAGTCTATTATACACCTCCAAACGAGTTTCCTGGCAAGGAAGCTATTGCTAAGTATATGGTTGAGAAGATACGTAGTGAGTTAGAGGAGAAATAGGTTGTGGAGATGATTGTTTGTTGAAGGTTATTGAGAGATTAGAGAAACAGGTAAGGCTTGTAGAGAGCTTGGTTAGAGAGCTTGAAGTAGAGGAGAGTTATAGAGGTATAGAGAGACTTGTCCAACTCATTATCTGGTCTTAGAAACATACTTGTACATGGATATGCTACTGTTAATAAAGATATTGTATTAGATGCTGCTAAGAAGATTAAAGAGGATGCTACTAGAATTACTAAGTCAATAATGGACAATGCTAGAAATATAATAACTGATCCTTCTCCACCTAACCAGTTAATAGAGAGAATAAGGACTATTTAATAGTTGATGATATCTTTGTTCTTATGATTACTTAAAAAACTTAGTAATGTTTTGGAAACCTTATTCTGGCTCTATTATTATTATGACTTTGACTTTTCTTCTGTGAAACCTCTTGAGCTTCTCTTGGTATTCCTTAGGTGGGTAGATTATGTATCTTCCTCCACCGTACCTTATTATCTTTGCTTCAAAGTTGTAGACCACACTCATACTCACACCAAGATATAAGTGTAGACAAAAACTTATAAAACTGTTTACAGAAAATCTATTACCTGAGGGCTGGGGGATGAGGGTACTAGTAACCGCTAAGGTCAAGGCGGTTACCCCTAATCCCCCGATCCTGCTATCCTTCCTTAAAGCCTTCCGAGACTGGACACAATACGTAGTTAATGAGATATGGTCTGATAAGAAAATACCTTCCATGAAGGAATTACACCACAGGTTCTACAAAGTACTAAGGAAGCAGGGATTCCGTGCACATCATTGCCATAAAATTGAGCGTAGAGCTAAAGAGGTTGTTAAAGCAGTAAAGAAGAATAAGGGAAGAAAACCAATACTAAGGAAACTAACAGCTAGGTTAGACCAATGGGACTATAAGCTAGACTTAAACAGTAAAACAATGAGAATAGCTGTTCTAAACAATAAATGGGTTGAGTTAAAGCTACAGTGGTATAGCTACCTAGACAAATATTTTAATGGCTCATGGAGGCTCAAGGAAGTACTCGTAAGTTATAGAGATAATGAAATATGGGTTTACCTAACCTTTGAGAAAGAAGTTAAGCTAAGAGAACCTAGAACAATAATGGGTGTAGACATAAACTTCAACAATATAACCTATGTAATAGTAAATATGAATAGTAAATTCATAACAATGGGTACTATACCATTTAATGGTTTAAAGAGAGCTTTAGCCCATAAGATTATTGTTGAGAAGATACAGAGAAAGTACCCTAAGAAGTGGAGATATGTCAGGGAGATAAGAGAAGCCGTAAGGAAGCATGGTAGGAGAGCTAGGAATATACTCGTTGATTCATGTCATTATATATCTAGGAGGATAGTAGAGATATCTAGGGAATATAATGCTGTTATAGTCTTAGAGGATCTGGATGGACTTAGGAATAGAGCTAATGGTTCAAGGAGGTTTAATAAGAAGCTTACGCTATGGACTTATCGTAGAATACAAGCATATATCCGCTATAAAGCATTGATAGAGGGGTTAAACGTAGTTTATGTTGACCCCAGAGGAACCTCCAGGACATCACCATTGGGTGGGAAGCTCGTATCTATCAACTACAGATGGGTTAAACTATCCAACGGATACATTGTTACAAGAGATATTATCGCTTCATGGAATTTAGCGTTGAGAGGGTATAAGCTCCTAACCCGAGATGTGGGGTCTCGTGGTTTCGTGGAGACCCCGAAAGCTCCTGACCAGATGCAACCCCAAGAAGGGATGAGGGAGAAGCCCGTGCTTGTCCCGTAATTATGAAAATAACCAAAATATAAAGCATGGGCAACCACTGTATTAGAAGGTAGGGTTAGAGCAGCATTTCTCTATGGTTCACTTATTAAAGGGTATAGTCTTAAAGGAGATATTGATATAGGAGTTTATTTTGGCTATAAGCCTAGTTCTTATATAGTTGGTAAGTTAGTGGCTGATCTACAGAGTGTTCTTGGTAGAGAGGATGTTGATCTAGTTGTTATTGATACATGTGATGATGTAGAAATGGTTTATGAAATAGTTAATGGAGTGCCTATTGTTGGCAGTGAAGATACTGTTTTAATGGTTAGAACAATGTATATATCTAGATACCTTGACTTTATAGAGTCTCTTAAATTGGTTAAGAAGGTTCTTCAGAAATAGTTTATAAATCCTCCAATGTTTATTAAGGAGGTATGTCTAGATATTCTCTATTAGAAAGAGTTCTTGGTGTATAAGGCTATGGTTGATCCACGTGTTAGTAGATTAGCTAAGCTTATTGTAGAATACTGTGTTAGTGTACGTAGGGGTGATGAAGTACTTGTTGGTGCTGGCTTTGAAGCCCTTCCATTAATAAGGGAGCTTTATAGAGAAGTTGTTGTCCATGGAGGTTATCCGTTAATTGTTAGCATTCATGATGAGGTCTTGGATGAGATATTCTATCGTTATGCACCAGACTATCTACTAGACTACATAAGCCCTATTGAAGAAGAGATTGTTAAGAGGATAAATGTTAGAATAAGAATACTTAGTCCAAGCCATACAAAACACCTTATTGGAGTAGAGCCAGAGAGGATTAAGAAGAGGAATAAAGCACGTTTTAACCTCACTAAGATATTTCTTGAAAGGAGTGCTAAGAAAGAGCTTAGATGGAATGTAACAGCTTATCCAACACGCGCTCTAGCACAAGAAGCTGGCATGTCTATTATGGATTATGAAGACTTTGTATATAGAGCTGTAATGGTTGATCGAGACGATCCTGTTAAAGCATGGATTGAAAAAGCACGTGAACAACAGAGGATTGTAGACTTCCTTAACAAAGTTAGTGAGTTAAGGTATGAGGGTCCAGGTATTGATCTAGTATTGCGTGTTGATGGTAGAAAGTGGATTAATGATGATGGTAAATACAACATGCCCGGTGGTGAAGTATTTTCTGCTCCAATAGAGGATAGTGTTGAAGGCTATGTAGTCTTTGACTACCCAGCTATATGGCGTGGTGTTGAAGTTGAGGGTGTAAAGCTTGTTTTTAGAAAAGGTGTTGTTGTTGAAGCTAGTGCTAGACGTGGTGGGGAGTTTCTCAAGAAGATGCTTGAGACTGATGAGGGTGCTAGAAGGCTTGGTGAGATAGCTTTTGGACTAAACTATGGTATTACAAGGTTTACTAAAGAGATCCTGTTTGATGAGAAGATTGGCGGTACCATACACATGGCTCTAGGTGCAGCATATCCAGAGACAGGAGGTTTAAACAAGTCTAGCATACACTGGGATATGATCAAGGATATGAGAAAACATAGAGTATATGCTGATGGAGACCTAGTCTATGAAAACGGTAGATTCATAAAAGAGATCCTTTAATAGAATCTCTAATAAAACATTTTTACTCCTATAATACATCTATGCTCTCTCTAACCCACTTTCCCAAGATGCTAAATACTATCATAGAGCTTACATAGTAGTGAATCAATATAAGAGAGAAATAAATAGTTAGGTTGCACTAGTAAATTTTTGATGAAAATAATGCTTAAGCATAGTCTGTTTAATAAACTAAGTGTATATGAGGAAAAATATTATCTTCAATATGAATACTATATTATTAATAACAGGGTTCCAGGGATCTATAGTATTGGACACTTATAAGGTTTTTAGGTGAGTTTTTGATGTATATCTTATAGTAAAGTTAAAAGTTAAATATGCTAAAAAGACCACGTCGCAAGAGTGATGAGGTAATGGAGAGAGCTAAGTTATTTTTTTATATTCATTATTCTTATCTCTATTACTAGTGGTTATTATATTCCGCTTCTATCCATTATATAGTATATCTAAACAAATAGCTACGTCTAATACTAGAACAATTACTAATGAGGAGGAATTTACAACAAGTAATTGGTTGGGTAATAGCAGTTCCTATAAACCTCCTCCTATACCAGATAAATGGTTTAGTAAATCAATTCCACATTTTGATGATTTGGAGGAAGTGAGCATTAATGATGCTTCATTTTGTATAAATAAGGATGGTTTAGCTATTAAGTGTGTAAATGATTTCCTAGCTATAGTAAAAGATTACATTAATAGGCTAAAACTTAATATAACAGTCAATGTATCGTATGTAAAACTGTTGAAAATAAATATAGAAGCTTTTGGAACAGTAGATTACTTATGGGTTTATGAGTCTCATTTCATCTGTAAATATCATTCAGATAATTTCTTACTAGAGATGACAGCTAAACATGGGATCATTAATGCATTTGTAGTCTTACTAAACAGGAGCTATGTAGAAAATAATCCCAATATTACAAGGACTAATCTATCTGATCCATTTAAGTGTAAAGAGCTATTTAAAAACATTGCTAGAGTAGATCTTGATTCATATGGTGAATTAATATTTAAAGATAGTGACATTTATAGAGAGGAGAAAACTGAAGATTTTATGAGTGGTTATAGGTTTAGACATTTCTTTTCTATTAAAGTTAATGGATATGTATTAACTCGACCATTTATTGACTATCAAATTCTTTTAGATACAGAGCTCTTTGATGATAGAGTATGTGTCTTAGCAATGTTTTTATCTAATCCACTATTATCACTCAATTTCATTATAAATGAAACACTATGTATTAAATCGATCAGTGATATCAAAAACGATATTGTTAAATTACTTAAATTAGAT
>CAYZRH010000013.1:0-40906 GCA_964480805.1 uncultured Desulfurococcaceae archaeon | reverse complement strand
TATCGTATTTTGAGAAAAAGTATTGTATGAAGAGTAGTGAGTTCTATAATAAATGGTCTAAAGGACTCTTACCAGAACCAAGTGATCCAGAGACACATGGAGACTTCCAAGTATGGTATGGCTTAATAGAGGAACTATATAGGGTTGATAAGAAGCTCTCTATATAAAATGGAGAATGAATTATGGAGTATATTTTTATGGAATAAAGTCTCTTATATAATACTTTTTAAGGAGTACTAACTCTGGCTTAGTAATACTTAATATGTTTAGAGATATGATGCTATAGTTTTTTAACAGCTATCCCACTTTGTTCCCACATTGTATAGAATAAAAGATTTATTCTATAGTAGAGAGTATAATTGTGTGTCTATGGTATAGCTGTTTCTATGGAGTCTATTGGGGTTGCTGGAGCTTTGGGTAAGGGGGAGTCTAGTGTTCACTGGTATCATATAGTATCTGTTATAGCTGGTTTTGTTGTTGGTGCTGGTGTTCTTGGTTTACCTATAAAGTTTGGTTCTTCTGGTACTGGTTTTTTACCAGGTGCTTTAATGATTGTAGTAGTTGGTTTGTTTCAAGCACTTACAGCATTGTTTCTTGTTAAGGTAGTTGTTGTGTGTGGTAGACGTGAACTTACAGGCTATACCCTCGATCTGCTTGGTCGTTTGTGGTGGTTTATAGTCTATCTTGGTGTATTCCTCTATGTTTATGGAGCACTAGTTGCTTATGTAAAGTATGGTGGTATAGCTTTTAATGTACTGTCTCATGGTTTTATAAACTATTATTTTGGAGCACTAATCTACTGGGCTATAGGTCTAGCTATAGTCTATTATGGAGTTAAAGCACTTAGTAATGCTGAAGCAGTACTTGTCACACTATTCCTTGGATTCCTAGTAGTTATATCAACACTATGTTTCACAAACAATAGCTTCCATGTAGAGAACTTGTTGTGGATGAACCCTAACAAGATACTAGCTGGTTTTGGTGTAGCAATGTTTGCTTATGCAGCACACTTTGCTATACCAAGTATTGGTAAATACGTTGTTGATAAACCAGGTATGCTTGCTAAAGCTGTTGTAGCAGGTTTTCTAATACCAATGACAGGCTATATACTGTGGAGTGCTGGTTTTATGGGTCTTCTAGAGCCAAGTGAGTATCATAAGCCATTTACTGGTGTTATGAGTGGGCAATACTATAGTGATGGAGTATCTGGTCTTCCAGCACCAGTTGCTGTAGCTGAACTTGGTAAGACAACACCATTACTAGCTAGTCTTGGCTATATATTTGGGTTTATGACAACATTTACAAGCTTCCTAGTAGCACTCTATAGTCTATCACTAATCATAAGTGAGTTTGTAAGAGACACTATAAGGTATGATATAGGGTATAAATGGAGTTTATCAGCAACAGCACTAGCAGTTCTAGCAACAGCATTAGCTGCACCACTAACATTTATAGACTGGCTAGACTTAGCTGGAAGTATTGGAGCACCACTATTTACAGGTATAGTACCAAGTCTAATGATAATAAAACTTGGAGAGAAAGCATGTAAACCACCAATAAAAATACCCTATCCAAAACTACTAGCATACATAAGTATAGCATTCTATACAATAGGGATGATATATTATATAATAACATTAATATAGAGTATTGAGGCTCAAGACAATATGTTATCTAATTAAGTACATAAAACTTAGCTATATCTACATCACTAAGCCTCTTACCTTTAGCTATCTTCTCGCCAATACGTTTAACTGCTTCATCAGCTATCTTTTTCAATAGCTATAGCTGTTGCTTCAACACCAACTCTATGTACTAGGATGCTATGTCTAATATAGTATCCCGTCACTAGTGTCTTCTAAAACAACTTATACACTCTACTCAACTACACTACTACCTACATATAGATAATAAGTTTAAAACCCAATACTACAATAACCTTCTAAATGGTGGTTACATAATGAGCTTTACTACGAGAGATATAGTGTTAACAGCATTATGTGCTAGCCTATATGCCTTCCTTGGATACTTGTCACATCTAGGGTTATTCGCTTTTGGAGTTGGTGTTGTGAGGTTTTGGCCTGTAGTCTTTATACCAGCTGTATTCTCTATAGCTTTCTCACCACTTATTGGTGGTTTTGGAGCAGCATTGGGTATTTTTATAAGTGATATGCTTGTTCATGGAAACCCCTTGTTAAGCCTTAGTGTTGGTGTACCAGCTAACTTCCTAGGCTTCTATATTATTGGATGGGTTTACCGTAAACTAGGGGGGAGGAGTGGTTTAACTCTATATTCTATAAATATACTGTTACAGTTTATACCCCTAGTAGCTACAGTTGCTCTAGCACTAGCTGGTTTTATAGATTATAGTGTAGCTTTAACATATATTGTTGTAACAATTGTTAGTATATTAGCTGTAGTAGTTGTTATTTTTAAAGCAGTTGCTCCACCTAGTCAGTTAATAGCTTATACAATAGGTCTTATGACTGGGTCGGCAGTTATTGGTTTAGGACTGTGGGTTTATAGCCAATACCTAGTACTACCATTTGGTGTATACCAAGCACCAATAGCTTATGCACTAATATGGTTCTTATGGACATACTATACAGAAATACCATTCCTTGTAACACTAACACCACCTATAGTAAAGGCTATAGAGAAGAGAGTTAGGTGGACAATATAGTGCGGGTTGCTAGAGCATACTCAATAACTGGTTTATCAGGATTCTTTGCACCACATATAACAAGTGATTTGATGGAGACTGGGGCGGTTGGAGGAGGGGTAGCTGTTGATAAGGGTGTAGAGGTTAGTGTAGAGTATGTTAGTAGTGGAGATAGACTCTTGGTTAAGAACTATATTAATGGAGTACTTGTAGACAATAGTCTAGTAGGCTATGTTCTAGAAGAGTTTATGAAAGAATACAGTATCAATGTATATGGAGAAATAGTTGTTAATCAAGAAACAAGTATACCAATAGGCGGGGGCTATGGAACTAGTGCAGCATCAGCACTAGCAATAGCTATAGCACTAACAAGATTGTTTAAGATAAAGACAACTCTAGAGAGAATAGGTAGGATAGCTCATAAAGCAGACATACTTGCTAAGAAAGGTCTTGGAACAGTTGTTGGAATACTAAACCCATGTGATGGAGTTGTACTGGTTAAGAAACCCGGCGGACCAGGTGTTGCAGAAATAGACCACATACTTGTTGATGAAGACATATATGTTGTATCAGCATTTTATGGAGCATTTGATAAGACTACTTTATTAAGCGATCTACCTAGTTTAGAAACTATACGTAAGATAGGTCTTGACACACTAGCTAGCATCTTACGTGAGCCTTCTATAGAGAACTTTATACAACAGTGTCTATTGTTTTCTAAAAGAACTGGCTTACTTAAGAAGCCTTTAGAGAGAGTTATAGAAAGTGTTTCTAAGACTTATGGTGTCCTAGGCTTCTCTATGAACATGATTGGTGATGCAGTATTTGGTTTTGTAGAAAGGGATTGTATAGAAGATGTGTTAGACACTATTACTAAAACTAGAAAGCCTAAATGGATACACTATTGGAGACCAGTTAGGTGTTTTAGTTAATGGTTTCTAGAGAAAATGCTATAGAGTTTAAGAACGTATTCTTCAACTACTCTAGTGGTTTTAAGATAGAGGATATGTCTTTCAAGATAGGTTATGGGGAAGTAGTTGTCTTTCTTGGAGCAAATGGTTCTGGTAAGACAACAGTTTTAAAACTAATAGCTGGTCTTCTAAAACCAGTTAAGGGTAGAGTATTTGTAGCTGGCTATGACACTTTAGAGACACCTTTATCAATACTAGCTAGGTTTATAGGCTACATACCACAGTCTCCATGGTACATGTTTTCTCAAGAAACAGTTTATAAGGAGATAACTTTTACATCAAGAAACCTTGGCTTACCAGAGGATTTTTATAAAAGACAAGCACTCTATATAGCTTCATGGCTTGGACTAGTTGATAAGATGGATAGGACACCGTTCTCTCTAAGTGAGGGTGAGGCTAGAAGGCTGGCTATAGCATCAGCAGTAACACATAATCCTAAAATAATACTACTTGATGAACCTACATCAGCTCTAGACTATATTGGTCGTAAGAAGTTTTTAGAAATACTAAATGATCTTATTGATAGAGGTTATACAGTAGTAATAGCTACACATGACATAGACTTTACAGTAAAACTTGGTTCTCCAAGAGTAATTGTATTAAATAATGGTAGGATAGTCTTTGATGGGAGAACAAGTGATCTATATAGAGAACAGGCTATTTTAGAAGATAATAATCTAATACCACCACAGATCACTAGGCTTATGAATATAATATATAGTCTATCTAATGATGAATCAATATATTGTGAGCTCTCTATTGAAAACCTTATAGAGTATATTGTATTTAATAAAAAGTTTCTAAGGGAGAAGATAGGTTGTTGATAAAGGGCTTTATAAGTGGTATTAGAGAGGCTTTCATATGTAGATTTGAAGAGAGGCTTCTTTATAGACTAAATTCTTTAACTAAAATAACTATATTCCTATTAACAGTTATTGCTACAATATTGTTGTCAAAGACCTACACTATACTAGTCTATACAATAGCTCTTGTAACGCTAGGCTTTACTGGTATGGAGACTAGTAGGTTTAAACGTATATCATTATCAATACTATTGTTTGTAGTAATTATAATGTCTTTCTCAATAATATATCTAGTTCCAAGACTGTCTACAGGAGAGCTAGACTATATAGATTTACTTAAACAAGTATTTGTTAATGGGTGTAAGTTCTACTGTATAGCACTGTCTTTCTCAATATATTTTTCAACAACAAAGCCTCAGTCAATATCCTGTCTTTTAGAGAAAATAGGTTTACCATACAAGTTTCTATACCCACTAACACTATCTATAAGGTATCTTGGTGTAGTTATGAATGATTTTGAAAACATATATGATGTTCAGAGAATACGTGGTTTAAGAGTAGACTCTGGAGGATTCTTTAATAGAATACGTAGTTTCCTATCACTGTTCATACCACTTATAGTACTATCTATTGATAGACTTAATGATATGGTTTTAGCTTTAGAGAACCGTGGTCTTGGTCTTTATAAGAAGAGGACTTATTTCTATAGAGAAGGCTTTGGATTTAAAGATATTGTTGTAGCAGCTGTATTCTCTATTTTAGTAGTTGCACTATATCTTATTGATCAAGCAGTTCTCCCCATAGGATGTTTTATTAATCTTAAAGGTCTATCTCTATTATAGATGGGGTGTATGTGTTATGTCTAGTTATAGAGAAGCACCTACATATGAGATTAGCTTTCTCTACCGTAAAATACTTGTGCCAGTTGATGGCAGTGAACATAGTCTACGTGCACTAGACTTTGCAACAGATCTTGCTAGACACTATGGTTCAAAGATAACAGTATTGTATGTACGTCCTAAAGGCTATACTCCAGAGAAGAATCCATTGGATAAGGCTAAGAGCCGTATGGAGGGTAAGGGTGTTGCTGTAGAGTTTAAGGAGGTAGAGGCTGATCCATGGGTTGAGAGTACTGCTAAAGCAATACTTGATGAACTATCTGTTGGAGAGTATGATATGATAGTTCTTGGTGCTCGTGGACGTACATTGTCTAGTGAGCTTTCTATTGGTAGTAAAGCACTAGCTATAGCCATTAACTCTCCAGTAACAGTTGTTATTGTAAGATAGGTTTTTCTCCACCACCTATACTACTACATATAAATTCTCTTATACACTCTATTACATCATCTTCTGAACGAGGTATTTTCTTAGATCTAAGGCTTTTACAAAACTTTATAAAAAATGGTTCTTCTATACCATACTTCTCAAGATCTGTTTTAGCTAATACATTTTCTGGAGTATCATCAACTATAACCTTCTTATTCAATACCATTAGTCTTGTAGAATACGGTAGAGCATATGTTAGATCATGTTCTACAAGCAGTATTGTCAATCCATGTTCTCTCCAAAGCCTCCACAATAGGTTATAGAATTCTTTCTTAGAAACTGGGTCTAGGTAGGAAGCTGGTTCATCAAGTAATAGTATCTTAGGCTTTAAAACAAGTACTGTTGCAAGAACAACTTTCTGTAACTCACCAAGTGATAGTTCTGAAACCAAGCGGTTCCTAAGATCCCCAATACCTACTTCTTTAAGAACCCATTCAAGCCTTTCTCTAATCAATTCTCTACTATACAATAGGTTTTCAAGAGGAAAGATTATCTCCTCTTCAACAGTAAGGTTGAATACTTGGTTAACAGGGTTTTGGAATACAATACCTACAGTGCCAGCAAGTTCTCTAGGACTAGATGATAATACATCAACACCACATACATTAACAAAACCCTCTACAACAAGATCTCTTAAATACTCTCTACCACCAGCTAACAAGTATAGTAGAGTAGACTTACCAGCACCACTAGGACCAGCAATAACGAGAAACTCTCTCTCATCAACACTAAAAGATACGTGATCGAGAATGACATCACCACTATGAGAATAGACATATAGATCCCTAACAATAATGGATCCAACCATACCTAATCATCTACAAATACTCTCATGCACTAGTTCTTTCCATCATATCTCTTATTTCCTCTAACTCACTCAATATACTTGTAGGATCCTTCAGCTTAAGCTCATCTATTCTCTTAAAATGATCTATATTGTATGTTGCTAACGGTATCTTATACAGTATACATGACGCTGCTATCAGTATATCTGGATCTGGAATTAACTGTCCATTTCTATATAGTTTAGCATATATCTTTGACGCTATTTTTAAAACACGATTGTCTAACCATATAATATTAAATCTTTGTTCAAGCTCATACTTAACCAGATCAGGATCTCTTCCAAGTAGCACTAATCCTCTTAAATACTCATATAGTACAATAGATGGTATATAGAATCCATAGTCTCTATCAATAATTGATATAAGTTTCCTACGACCCATTTCTATTAATACGTTTGTATCGATACACGTCTTCTCCAACTCTTCCTACCTTCAACAACTATTTTATGTAGAAAATCTGCTTCTTCATCACTAAGTTCTAAAACACTCTCTCTAACAAGATCATGTGCTTGCGGTATTATTAGTAGTAAGAATTCATCCCATGTAAGTGTCCTACCCTGTTTAATCTCATAAAGCCTTTTCAGTCTCTCTAAAATCTTCTTAGTCTCCCTTCTAACACTAATACTGCTTGTATAAGTTCTCAAGATAATTCAACCATGTAATTATATAGTTATAGAGGGAAATAAGCTTTTTAGAAAAACATAGGAATTTCATGTAGATAATAGCTCACGTAGTTTCTTATAGAATATACTCCACCATTCATGTGCAGCACTATTCTTGTCCTCCATAAACTTCTTAGCCCACTCTTCATGACCATACTCTTTAGCTGCTAAAGCCATAAAGTCTATAAGCTTATTGTTATCCCAGAATACTGGTTCTGCTCTAGCTAGTTCCTGGTATTTCATTATATCTCTATAGCGTTTCTTAACAAGCTCAACAGGGTTTTCTAGTCCATAGAGTTCCTCTAGTATTTTTGGTAGATACTTCTCACCCCATTTACGGTGGAAACGACACATACCAGCATTGTCGTCAAAATACTCCATTACTGCACGGTTGAAGCTCTTCTCGGCATACTCTTCTGGTTCAAGAAATACACCAGAGTATAGTGTCCAATACCTACCTAGTATAGCTAGTGGTGCTATCATACCTGGTGTCCAGTAGTAGTTTGGACAAATATGTCCTTCTTCACCAAATAATGCATATACTGCTAAGTCTTCAAAACGAGTGCCAAGTGCTTCAACACGTTCTCTATAGAGTATATCAAGGATCTTTGAGGCAGACCTAACCCCTCTCTCACCAACAAGTCTTAATAGTGGATGCTTACCCCAAGCCATAGAATCTATAATCCTTGATGCAAGTTCTGAATTAACTCTACTATACTCGTATCGGAAGTCATTGGGGTTGAAGTATGGTTTACTAGGTAAGCCGATCTCTTCTGGCCTAAGCAGTCCTTTATCAACAGCATCAAACAAGTAGGCTACTATATGGCCTATCTCTATAGCGTCAAAGCCGTAGGCATCTATTTTCTCAACATTCTTTTCAGCAAGATGTATGTCGAAAACACCTATAAATGGGCCCATACCCTCATATGGTTCATAATCAGTCTTATACCTCCCCTTTCTAACCTTCTTACAAGCAATAGGGCATGGTTCACCACATGTCTTCCATGAACGAGTCTCTATAGCTTCTTTGTTAAATGGCTCCCATATATGTTTCATAATCATATTGTGTAGTTTCTCTCTAACACCTACTGGTGTATATATCGTGTTAAAGTTAAACATTGGTGTAGCTGTTTTTAAGTGTGGATAGTTCCCTCCAAGAGTACCTCCTGTCTTAAGCTTCTCATTATAACGATACTTTGTACCAGCCTTGATAACTACGAATGGGTAGTTCTCACCAGCTTCTCTACGAAACCACTCATTAAGCCATCTAGTGTCAGACAGCTCTCTAGGCCTTGTCTTTGATACATCAAACTTTCCACCATAGACTACTGCTACAACATGGTGTGCACGATACATTACACTACCGGGTCCACCACGAGCAGCATATTCTTCACTACCATAGTCTATCTCACTCTTACGTAGTGTTATAGAAGCTATAGCTCCTATACAGGTATACTTAGAAGCTGGTCCAACAAGTAAGCTACGTCCATCATACTCTCTATAGAAGTCACCATACTTGTCAATAAGCCATTTCTGTAAAGCATAGACACCCCTCTCACCACCATAACCACTCCAAACCCCCTCAACCCCCTCCTCACTAACTCCATGGAATTCAACTTTAGGCTCTCCACCACCCTCATCATAAACCTTAAGAACCAATGGCTCTCCACTATAACCCTGTATAACCAAGGCATCAACATTTAAGCGAAACTGGTATGCAGCACCACCCATAGATGCTACATGGAGACCACGTGTAAGTGGGCTACGGAATACAGCTGTAAACCTATGTACACCATAAAGCTTTGTACCAGCAAACAATCCACGACCAATAACAAGGGCATTATCGGGACTATAGACTGGCTTCCTAAAACTCTCATAAACCTCTAGATGAAGCTTAACACCAAGATCAATAGGACCCCATACCTCACTAACCGGGTACTCCTCTACCCAATACTTCCTAGAACCAGCATCAATAAACAAAGCTCTATACTTATACACAGTTCTCTACACCTCTCTTAAAAACTATGTTAAAATGGATGGAAAATAGAATATATAAATTTCATGTAATACCACCTAAATAAAATTAAAACAGTTATTTAAATATCTAGACGTTCTTGTGTAGGAGTAGACGCTATTCCATTAAAATTCATGATCGCTAAAATTAGTAATGAATATTCTACCAATAGCACTTAACATAAACTAAGTTAATTACAGTTAAGTTTTAATAAGTTAGCACGTAATATCTACTTAGAGGAGGGATATGAATGTCTAGTGAGAGGGAGATAATCAGTATTATAGAGAGAAAGGCTTCTGAATATTCTGTTTATGCATTGTTTAGTAATCCGCTTAGACTATTGATACTTAAGATTATAAAGGATAGAGGTAGAGCTTCATGGAATGACATCTACTATGAAGTAGAGAAGATTACTGGTAATAGAGTTAACCCTAACGCTATAAACTTCCACTTAACAAAACTCATAAAAGCAAACATAATCACCAAGACAGAATCAAAAGGATACATGCTAAACCGTGAACACGTAGACAAGGACAAGAGATTAAAAGAGATCATAGAGGAGATCTAGATGCATGCAATACATGTACATAAACTAGACACAATTAAAGATGTAATCTATGATATAATCTACCACACTACTGGACGAGTATTCATAGACATAGATATTACAAAAATCTCTTTAAAAGATGATAAGATAGTTGTTGAAGGACGTTATAGTAGTTTCCTAGAACAAAGATCATTTAAAGTAGTTCTAACTAAAGATCTTGAACTAGTAGAATATGAGTTGAAATAGTTAATTAAATTGGATAACAAGTGATCACTATGGCTACAGATGACACCAATATAACTACTATAGATAATACTAATTACAGGTTCATATTATTGCTTGGAAGCTATGATCTGGATACTAAGAGAGTTCTTAATGAACTAAAGAGAGAAATTAATAGTTTTTTTTGGTGGGAGAAATATTTATGTGTACTTACTGGATGATGTAGAGCTGTTTTTCTTTAGAGGAGAAATAGATGGTTATGCTATTGCTGAGTATAGTGAGGATAGAGGAGTTGATGTATTCTTATTTACTCAAGCTGGTGAACCTATAGAACATTCTGTCATTACTTGTACTAGTAAAGATACTATGGAAAGGGATGTATGTAAATATATTGAGTCATATATAAATGCTACAGAGTGTCGTAGACTTAGTATATTTGATAAACTAAATTTTATGATAAATTTTTCATCAGCTGTAATTATTGTTAGAGAACGAGAAGAGACACGTGGTGGAGAGATTGCAGAGTTAATATACGGTATTCTATTATGTTCTGGAAATAGATCGTGCCTTGATAAGTTCTGTCTTTTTAAGAAAGAGGGATTTAACTTATCTAGTATGATCATGGAGTTTCTTGACTACTGTAACATCTGTATAAGAACCTATAGGTTTAAGGATGATCTAATTAAAAGTGTTTTAAGGTATCTATCATACAGACTACGGTGAGATACATAGCTTAGACTATGGTATGATGAATTATTCTAGTTTGTAAGACTTTATCCTTATCTATAGGAGATATTAGCCAGTATAATTAATTAGCTATAGTAACTATATCTAGTCTAGGGGTTTGTATTTTGGTGAAGACCTTTTATTGTATGAGATGTAGTGATTGCTGTATATTCAGTAGTGCTAGTGATTGTCCAAGGGTTTTCCCTTGGGAGAGGAGGTTTCTTGAGGAGAGGGCGTGTGAGCTTGGCTTAGCTAAGCCTGTTTTTGAGCCAGAGATAGTCTTTCTTGATCGTGGAGCTAGTGTTTATGTGGTACTGTTGTATAGATGGGTTATTCGTGGAAGGTGTTTGTTTAATAGAGATGGTAGGTGTATTATACATGGAGAACACCCACTAGCTTGTAGAATGTATCCATTGATCATAAACTATAGTGATCGTACTTTAAGGGTTAGCCTACAGTGTAGATGGGTTAAGGAGAATAGAGACCATGTACTAAGTGGTATTGATCCTTCAAAGGTTTTCTCTAGTGAGTTAAAGCCTGCTGTTGAAGCATTTACTTATATTAGTTTGATGATGGAGACTGCTTATGATAGTGGATGGGTTGAAGTTGATCCAAAGGAGCTTGGTTCTAGTAGAGAGATTGTAGACTACGACCTATACGTTAGTGGTGATAGATAGGTCTTGGTTGATTGGAGGATTGTTTATAGAGAGATTAGAGTAGAGAGGATTAGTAGTGATGCACGTAGACTTGCTAGAGAATACAGCTATAGACCATACATGGTTCAGAGATATATAGAGATGCTTGGTTATGATGAGACACTAGAGCTTCTAAAAGCTTTTGAGAAAAAGCCTAAACCAGTTATTAGATGCAATGATCTAAGGGTTGAGTGTAAATGGCTTATGGAGAGACTTGAAGAACTCGGTTTTAAACTAGAACATATAGACTGGAGCCTCCATGGATACCGTGTATTAAAGGAGCCTAGGCAGCCAAGCCTTGGAGCTACACACGAGTATCTTAAAGGATACTATTACATACACCGTGACAGCCCACCACTAATACCTGGACTACTACTAGAAGGGGATAGGGAGCCAAGAAAAGTTCTTGATACATGTGCTGCACCTGGTGGTAAAGCTACACATTTAGCCCAGCTTATGAGTGGTGAAGGACTTGTAGTCGCCAACGATCTTGTTCTCTACCGTTTAGTAGCATTAGTAAGTCATGTACTCCGTATGGGCTTTAGAAATATAGTTGTTACATGGAGTGATCTTAAGAAACTACCTAGACTACTGGAGACTAGGTTTGCTAGAGTACTTGTTGATGCTCCATGTAGTGGTGAAGGAGTTATAATGTTTGATCCTAGTCGTAAATTTAAGACTACACAAAAAGATCTAGCAGTTATTGTTGCAAGAGAGATCGGGCTTTTAGAAGCAGCTTTAGAACTTCTAGAGCCAAATGGCTTGTTAGCATATGTCACATGTAGTATAGCTCTAGAAGAGAACGAGTATGTTGTATCAAAGATACTAGCTAGAAACCCTAGTATTAAAGTGGTTAAACCACCAGTAAAGTTGTTTAAATGGAGTTCTGGAGTGAAAGAGTATATGGGTTTAGAACTAGACTCTAGTGTAAGAGAGTGTATTCGTGTATGGCCGCACATACATGGAACTATGGGTATGACTATATGCTTACTAACTAAGACTTAGGAAAAATAAGTACTCAATCTATACTTAAGGCTCTTTAGCTAGTAATATAGTGTGTTTAGTAAGTATTTAGATTCTTTAGCATGTATAGGTACTTTATCTATTTTCTACATTGCATTAATCAAGGCCTTATCTCTAGTCTTTAATAATGTGTTATGGATGATGTTGGTAGCTAGTAGTTTTTAAATACATCTTTACTAAACTATATTATTATTGTATAATACTATGGTAGCTACTGTTGGGTGGGTTTATCATTAGTGGGGGTTTCTTAGCCAAGGCTCTATATGTGACAATGGTTGTACTAATACTTTGTACTTCAGCTAGTAGTGGTGTTAAAGTAGTTGATGTTGATGTTATTGATTATGGTAATAATACTATGAGAGTGAGTGTTCTCATAAAATCTAATGAGAGTATATATAGAGTTGTTATAGCCTATAATGGAGTAAATAGTTCAGCTAGGTTAGTAAGGGGTAATAGATCGATTGGTCTGTGGACTACACTATTAAGCTATAGGAGAGGATGTAGTAACATCACTATCTATATAATCACTACTAGTAGAGTCTATAAGGAGGCTACTAGAGATGTATGTTTACCATTTAAATCAATTACAAAAACTAATAGAAGTGTTACTACCAGAGTAGCTGGAATAAACATAGTTGCAACACATAAGGGTACTCCTAGTCCATATATATCATACATTGGTTTTACACCAACAACTAGTACAAGTAGAGCAGATATTACACAGTCTCTAATTATAGTTGGAATAGTTGTTATAGCAATACTTATTATTATAACATCAGCTTATATATGGAGTAAAGACTAGATTATATGCTGATCACTTATATGTATGTGTCTCTCAACAGGTATAGCTGCCTCTCCATAGACTAGTCGAGTATTTTCAAGAGTAAGTACTTCTTCAGGTCTACCTATGATAAAGATCTCTCTATTAATCAGTATGACTAGATCAGTGTATTTTAGGAGAAGCATTGGATCATGGCTTGTAACAATAACTAGCTTCTCTCTACGAAAACCAGCTATAAGTCTAGCAATCTCAACTCTACCAGCAGGATCAACTGATGCTAGAGGCTCATCTAATAGTAGGATTGGAGGGTTATGGACTATAGCTTTAGCTATAAGTACTCGTTGTCTCTCACCACCAGATAGTTTCCAGAAGTTATAAAACCACTTAGCTCTCTCAAGACCAACTTCTTCTAAAACACATGCTATATGCTTCTTCACTTCTCTACGAATCCATAAACGTAAACCTATACCCTTATGCATCATATAACTAGCTGACACTAGCTCCCACGGTGTAATAGGGTAGTATGTATTAGAATACATGATCTGTGGTACATAGCCTACATAAACACCAGCTCTCTCTGGATAACTAGTTACATCAACACCATTAACATAGACTCTACCACTAACTGGTTTAAGTAAACCAACTATTGTCTTTAACAGTGTTGTCTTACCAGCACCATTAGGGCCAAGAACTTGTATAAGCATGGGCCCCTCTAATCTAAAGTTCAGTTTATTAGATAATGCTCTACCGTTGTAGCCTATAACTAGGTCTTTTGCTTCAATAACTGGCTTCAAATAACTCTCCTCTTGTGCACACTCTAAGTTAAATTTATAAATAAATGTACACAAATAAGCTTATTGGTGTCTAAGGATATTGAATAAGAAAGCACTAGTAATGCTATTGATCATACCAATACCTATGATACCTTTAACTAGTAATGGATTGTTGATAGTAGTCACATTTCCAAGTCTAGTATATGATGTTAAACAACTAGCATATATTGACGACACAATAGTATCTATAGTACCCTTTGGAGCAGATCCTCATGAATACCAGTTAACACCAAGTGATATAGACTTGCTTAAGAAAGCAGATATTATTATATCAACTGGCCATACATCTTTTGAGAAAGACATTAGATTGAGGGTTGAGAGTAGAGAGTTTAATGGAGTACTAATTGAGATTAATAGCCTTGAAGGTATTGTTATTAAAGATAACCCTGTTACTCACCAACCAAATTATCACATGGTTATATATGATCCATATAACTACATGGTTTTTATAAGGTATTTAGGAGATGTTATGAGTTCTCTAAGGCCAGTGCTTAGCCAATACTATAAAACTAGAGTAGGAGATGTACTATCTAGAGTAGAAGGTATTGTAGAGAATTCTCCTAAACTAAACAATTGCATAGCTGTAGCAGACACTCCTTTAACACAATATGCTGTATCATGGACTGGTATTAGTATACAATACCTAGTTGTTAAAGAACATGGTATGCCTGCTTCACCAAAGGATATAGAGAATATTGCCTATAGTCTTGAGAAAGGGTTTATAGACATAGTTGTTGTAACAGAGCCTATTAGTAGTAAAGCCAGTAGTCTATTAGTAGAACTTGCTAACAAGTATGATGTACCAATAGTCTATGTTAAAAGCCCTCTTATAAACAAGTCTATAGTTGATAAACTAGACTATATAGCTAGCCAAATAAGTTCTCTAGAGATAAATGCTCCACAATCTATAGAGACACATAGTGTTTCTAGACAATACTATATGTATCCTCTAACAAGCATACTAGTGTTTTCAATGATAGCCCTTACACTATACATAATATATAGGAGTGGTAGATAGCTATGTATGTGCTAGCTATAATACTATGCATCATCATAGCCATGGTCTCTATAACACTAGCCATTATATCAAACCCTATATGGGTTATAGTAATGCTTTCAGCAACTATAGCTTATGGATTCCTAAGTCCAGTAATAGCTTCCCGCCGTCTATACTTTCTAGCAAGTGCTTCACCACACTCAGCACTACTTGCTACAATAACTGCTATACCGTTAGCCATGTCTACACCTATAAACAATGTTTATTTCTGGGCTTTAATTGTAGGACTTATTCTCATATACTTTGTCGGATACCTGATACACTCTGGTTTAGACCCTGACATAGCTACAGCTTTATTTGTATCATTTACTTCATCAACTAGTGTTATAGCTTTATACTATGTTCTTACAAGGTATCCTATAGAAACAGATCTTACTACAATAATTATTGGAGACCCGTTACTCTCTAACTGGAGCGATGCATTAATAGCATCCTCTATAGCACTAGTTTCTCTAGTATTCATTATTGTAAGTTATTGTGAACAAGTATGTATTGGTGTTGATCGTGTTTCTACACGTTTAACTGGTATACGTGTATGGTTCTACGACCTCATAGTTTTTACACTACTAGCACTTACAACAGTTCTTCTTATACGTATAGTTGGTTTTGTACTAGAGCATGTACTTATACTACTACCTGCTTCAATAGCTATAAATGTCACAGATAGTGCTCGTAGAGCATTATTTATTAGTGTATTAGCTAGTATAGTAGCTGGTTTAACTGGTTTATATATGGCAATACTATTTGATATAGCTCCAGCTGGTGCAACTGGTTTAACACTACTAGCTATGTATGTAGCTGGATTATTGTTAAGGGGGTCATAGAACATGGCTAGAAGTAGTCGTAGGAGAAGGTTTGGTATATCAATACCAGAGGATATGGCTAACGAGCTTGATCAGCTGTCTAGTAGGCTAGAGATCGATCGATCAAGTATTGTTGAAACGGCTTTAAGAGAGTATATTCATGATCAACTATATAATCTTATTGAACACAAGTGTACTGGCTTGATAGTTATTATAGGCTCTGTTAAACACGGTAGTCTATCAAGTGTTATGGAGGAGTATAGGGATATAGTTTCTATGTATAACCATGTGCATGCTGGAAACCAGTGTATTGAGACAATAGTTGTATCTGGCTTGTCTAGTAGAGTTGTTGAGCTTTATAAAGCGTTATCTAGTCTAGGCTGTAGGGTAAGGTATATACCTATATCATTTAGTAGTTTAGAGAAAGAATAGATGCGTTGTTTCTAGGTATCCCATAGAGCATAAACTATTTTTACATAAACAAGGTTGTTACTAGTAATGTAAAGGTTATACTTGTTGTTAAGTGTGGTGCATGAACGTATGGTTGTTGTAAGCATTACACCAGAGATTGCCCTAGATCATGTACACACTTATGCTGGAGGACTAGGGGTTCTAGAAGCTGATAAGTTCTATACAGCATCACGTATGGGTTTAGACTATCTAGTACTCAGTATATTCTATAGGAGAGGCTATGTAGAATACAGTTTTGATGGAGAAACACCAATACCAGTACCACAGAAACAGCCCGAGAGTGCATGGGATCTACTTAAACCATGTGAAGAGTTTAGCATAAGCCTACGTGGTGAAGAAGTTATTGTACGTCCATGGATGTACAAACTCGGTTCAGCTAAAGCAGTACTGTTTGAAGCAGTATGTCCTAAATGGGCTCGTGTATTAACTGATCAGGTTTATATAGAGAATAGTATGGAGGAACAGTTTCTAAGATACGCTTTCCTAGCTAAAGCTAGTGCATATTATCTAAGAGAATATGTTGGATTGGAGAACGTTAGTGTTATAGATCTACAGGAAGCACATACATCACTAATACTTCTAGCACTACCGCTAGAGAACCGCTACCGACTAGTAATACACACCCCAGGTCCATGGGGTCATCCAGGGTTTCCAGGAGACTTTATTGCCCGTGAGTTCGGTAGTTTTCTTGGAGACTATGTTGTATTGACTGAAATGGCTCTTGAACGTGTTAGCGTAGTATTTGTTGTATCTAGTAAGCAACTTGATATTATTGGGCGTGTCTTCCCTAGATACGCTGGTAGGATGAAGTATGTTACTAATGGTGTTGATATTGAACGCTGGATGCATCCTAGACTACTTAAAGCTTATAGAGAAGGTGCTTTATCAAGAGAAGTTGTTAAAGAGGTTAAGGAGGAGACTAGGAGGGAGCTAGAGTCTATTATTAATAGTAGGTATAAGAGTGGTGTAGAAATAGGTGAACGTATAGTAGTTGGATGGCTACGTAGGCTATCACGTTATAAGAGACCTTACTTTATAGCAAGGTTTATAGAGGAAAACCCTGATGCACCAGCATTCTTCATACTAGGTGGTAAACCACATCCACGTGATAGTGATGGACTAGGTTATGCTAGGTGGTTCCGACGCCTCCACCTTAGATTGAGTAATGTAGTCTATATACACGATTATAGTGTTGAGATTGCTAAGAAGATCTACCCAGCTGTAAATCTATGGCTGTTTACACCATTTAGTGGATGGGAAGCATGTGGTACAAGTTATATGAAAGCAGGTGTTAATGGAGCACCAGTACTTAGCAGCCGTGATGGAGGTGTATTAGAGATTGTAAAGGATGGAGAGAATGGATGGCTATTTGGTGAGGACATTAGAGAGTTTATAAACATATACAGTGATCAGAGAGCACAAGATATTGATAGTAGAGAATATGAAGAGTTTAAAAAGAAGCTACTATGGATTATAGACCTCTACAACAGTGATCGAGAGAAATACTATGAAATATCATTAAATACAATAAACACGTTTACACCAAGAGTTGATATAGCTAAAGCACTTAGACAATACTATATCCAATACTAGAGTCTCTCTAAAACTATATGTCTCACTCTTACTGTATAAATAATCAATGCCTAATTCATATAGTTTATGACTAGTGATGCTAGTTTAAGACTAAATCCCTATCTTTGATATATGTATTAATACTATTTATACATGTTATTTAAACTACATAGTTAGAGATACTATACATTTTATCATACTTATAGAAAAGTTAATAATGGAGTATACACTATTACTATATGAAGAGCTGTAAATAAGATGGAGATTGATAAAAAGGATTATAAAGTGTTATTTAAAGTCTTCTCAAATGATCTAATTATATCTATACTCACAATACTATCTAGTAGAGACTCTTATCCAAGAGAGATCTCCCGTATACTTGGTGTTAGTGAAACAACAGTATCTAGAAAACTAAGGTATCTTGAAAGAATTGGTATTGTTGAAAGCAAGTGGAAGTATGTTAGAGGAAGGAATGCTAAGATCTATAGACTTGTTGTAAGAGAGTTTATTGTATTAATAAAGCCTTCAGGTATAACTATAGTTGTTAATAAGGGTGTTGAGGGTAAGGAGAGAAGTTATGTAAAGGATACATCATACTCATCTACAATACCATGTGTTAAAGGATTTATTGGAAGAACTAGAGAACTAGATCTACTACATAATAGTGAGAAACCAGTTGTAGTTATATGGGGATTTAAGGGTGTCGGTAAGACTAGTCTTGTAGCAAAGTATGTTGGTAGTTTAAACAAGCCTGTACTATGGATAAACCTTGATCCATCAATAGACTTGGCTAATATATTGTGGAGAATAGCTTTATTCTCTAATACACTAGGTTTCAGTAAAATTCTTGATCATCTAAAAGGATATCTGTATAATACAAGCAATTCTATAGAATTGCTTGTAGAGTTTCTTAATAAAAATGATGTAGTTATAGTTTTTGACAACTATAGTGAACTTGTTGACTATAGAGTTAAGGTTTTTATACACAATATTATTAGTAGGATTAAGAATTCTAAGATCATAGTTATATCTAGAGAACTACCAGAGAAACTAGTATCATCTAGTAATGTGTTTACACTAAGACTTCATGGACTAGACTTTACTGATGCTCTTAAATTTGTTAGAGAACGTGGTGTTGTTATTAATGAGAAGGATTTCTTAAAGATATACGAGTTATCTAAAGGTATTCCAGTTCTTCTCCTATTATTTATAGACTCGTTAAAGGATGGCGGGTTTGATAGAGAATATATTGACCACTATTGTTTATACATAGTTGATAGTATATGGAGGCTATATTATAGTGATCTGGGTAGTGATGAGAAGAGAGTTGTTGAAATACTTGCTACACTTATGGATAGTGTTCCTAAAGACTTGTTTAAAGAGATTGGTGATATAGAGGATCCTAGTGTTGTTGTTAGAGAGTTGTTGTTGAAAGGGTTTATAGATGTTGTTAATGAACATGTTTCTCTACACGATATTTTTAGATTTATTGGTAGTAGGCTGTCTAGTAGTAAGAGGAGTATGTATTATAGAATTGCTGGAGACTATTACCGTGTTAATGCTAGAGACTTCTATGACTTATTAAAGGCTATAGAGTACTATATCGATTCCGGTTGTTATAATAGTGCTTTAGATATTATTAAGGAGAGACTGTATAGTGGTGGACTACACTATAGTCTTTACGCTAGAAAATACCTTTCTCTACTTAATAAGCTAGTTGATCGAGTTGATGATAAAGAAATTATCTTGTGTGAGAAGGGTAGTGTAGAGTCTAGTCTTGGATACTATGGAGATGCTCTAGAAGATCTTAGGAGTTGTTTAGAGAGTTTGAAAGGAGCTAGTGATGAATATTTGTTAGTGCACGTTTTACTACAGCTTTTAAGAACACATATTGATCTAGGATCAGCTGATTCTATAGTGGGTGAGATTGTTAAAGAAGTTAGAAACCGCACTAGCTTTATTAGAGAGAGTGGTGATTATAGACTTTTATATAGAGTATATAATGAACTAGCTCTTGTAGAGTTGTTTAGAGGTAATCCTAGAGAGGCTTTAAAGTATGTTTTAAAAGCCCATGGCATTGCTAAAGGGTTTGGAGAGCAGTTCTATAATGGATTGACTATGCTGTACTTGGGTATAACCTATATGTATCTTAACAACTATAGTAAAGCTTATAAGTGTTTTAAGAAAGCTGTTAGAGTGTTTAACTCTATTAGCGATAATTTCCATAGAGCTGTTTCAGAGTTTCTGCTAGCTAATACACTATTATACTTTGGTAGAGTTAGTAAAGCTAGTGAGTATGCTAGCAGATCCTATCTAGTTTTTAGAGGTTGTAAGAATATTGGATGGACTACACGCTCTCTCATATTATTGTCAATGATTAGTTTATGGAATAACTGTTTTGATGAAGTAATAGACTATACTGCTAAAGCACTACTACTAGATAGTAGTGGGTTATCTAATAGTCTAAATAGAGCTAAGTTGTTGAATATTATTGCTAAGTATCTTAAAACAAGTGACCCAGTTTATCTTAAGAAACTTGTTAGAGCTGGTAGTGGGAGTTTTAGAGACGTATATGATGGTGGTGTTTTTAAGAAGTTTATTAGGGAGTATCTTACACGTATTGGTGAAGAGGATTTAATGAATAAATTATTTAACCAAATACAGCAACCTCCTTAATCAGCCTACCTTCTACAAGCCTTCTATATGATAGATTAGACGCTATACTATCATAGGGTTTATCATGGAGTATCCAGTAGGCCATGTTTAGTCCAGTAACAGGTGCTATCATAAAACCGTGTCCACTAAAACCAGTTGCTACATATAATCCATTAACCTCATCTATAGGTCCTATTACTGGGTGGTGGTCTGGTGTCATAACATAGTATCCTGTCCAATACCTTAGTATATGTACGTTAGCTAGCCATGGAAGGTACCTTGTCCACGTATTTGCTGCTTGGTATAGGAAGTCTATTCTATTAGATAATGGGTTTCCAGGGTTCTCAGGTACTTCAGCACCTATTAGGAAGTTTCCATCCTTAACCTGTACTATATAGCTAGAGCTAGACCAGTCTATAAGTAGTGGTTTAAAGTGTTCACGATAACGTTCAGTTACAAGAGCATGTCTAGGTAGATTCTCTAATGGTAAATCAATACCAGTTGTCTTAAGTATCTCTCTAGAACCATAGCCTGCTGCTACAAGGACTTTATCGGCCTCATAGAAGCCCCTATTAGTGACAACACCCTTTACACAATTATTCTCAACAACTATTTTCTCAACACACGTGGATGTATAGAACTTTACACCATGTTCTCTAAGATACTTGTATAGTGTAAGAACTGTTTCAAAACAACAAGCCTTACCAGCTAGTGGGTCGTAGACACCAGCTAATATATTATCAGTGTTTATAGAGGGTACATAATCTCTAACCTCCTCTGGATCAAGGAACCTTGTTGGTACACCAAGACTGTTCTGAAAACCTACATATCCTTTAAAAGCCTCTAGATCACTCTCACGTGTAAGCAACCATATATAGCCTCCTCGCTCATAAGCTACGTTATGCTCTATGGAGAACTCTCTCCAAAGCTCAATAGAGTGTTTCATCAACAATATGTGTTCACGGCTAGTAAATGATGCACGAATACCAGTAGCACATCTATAGCTACCGCCAGAGCCAACATACCTCTTCTCAAAAACAACAATATCGCAAAAACCCTCTCTAACAAGGTAGTAAGCTGTAAACAAACCAGCAACACCGCCGCCAACAACACCAACAACCAAGGAAGCTCTCACCCCTCACTCTCCTTAAGAAAATACTTAAACTCAATAGGAGATAATGGAGGACGGTTACCGGGGATGTAGAGTTCATCAAACCCCTTACCAGTCTTACGAGCAAGAATACGGGCTACAATAGGGAGACAGTGAGATCCCTGGCAAGCACCCATGCCGATCCTAAGCCTACGCTTAAGACTCTCAAGATCCCTATAACCCTCCTCAATAGCCTCCAACACATCAGCAAGAGTAACATCCTCACACCTACAAACAATAACCCTACGAGCATCCAACAAGAAACACCAAATAGTAATAATATAACAGCTAGACAAAAAACCTTTACCTAACAGGAGAGACAAGAAGACGAGACAAAGCAACCAAAAACCTAGCAACCTCATCCCTACAACAACCCATAACACCACCACCTCTACAACCACTACAACACCCAACTAGATCATTGAAAGCTTCTAAAACACCAAAACCGTTATCACAACAAACACCCTTCCCAACAGCAACACCTACAGAATAAAGACAAGCAACACTATGTCCCATAGATGATGCAGTCAACGCCTTCTCCTTAATTAAGTGTTCAAAAAGCATCGTTAATTCACTATAGGACTCAAATACTTTAGCATTCATCCATACACCTCTTTGAGCTAAAGAATACGATATAATTAATGTCATAAAGAATTCCTTGCAAATCCCCTTTCTATTAAGAAGATCTTGTATATTCCTAAACAACTTATTCATACCTTCATAGCCAATATAGATACTTGGCTCTGGTACTATAGCTTTAAGTCTCCTACACAAACTCTTCCTAATACCATGGTTTCTACAGAAGAAGCCAAGAACATTATATAGCCAGCTAATACGTAGTCCAAGATAACCCACACTACCTAAATCCCAAGTGAATAAGGAGTCTCTATAGATAACAGCCATGTTCTCCAAGAGATCAAGTGCTTTCTCAACAAAATCCTCGATAAAACCTGGTTGAGACATACATGTGTTGCTGAGAAAATCATAGCTATAGCTATGGTATAAAACCCTAATCGTATCCTCAGGTAGATTATAATATCTATATAGTTCAGCCCATAGTTCAGCATATTTCTGGGCTTTACTAAAACACTCACTTTCACAACAACCACTAATAGTCTCTATAAGAGCCATACGCTCCAACATAGCTAGGCTATAGAGTATAATAGACGCTATACTCTCTCTGTATTTCTTTAACACATAGTCTTTAAACAGCTCATCCGCAGCACCATTATACTCTATGTTGCAAAAGCATAGCAGTTCTCCAAATGATGTCTCATTGAGTAACTGATCAGCAGTATTGTCTACATATTCCTTCAAACCCTCTAGATCACTCTCTTCAACACCCGATCTAAAGCTGTTATAGTCTATATTGAGTCTATTAAAAGCTCTCTTTAAAAGCTCTTCACCTTCACTAATACTTAGGTACCCACGTGTGCTATCTACTGCCAGAGCTATCTCCATAGATGCTATACCATATTTTAATAAACCAGACACACTAACTTCTTTACCTATAACTTCTTCTCTATAGAACCTATATACCTCTTTAGCATGCTCCTTTATTGTTGTTTCCTGCGTTATTCTAGCTAAATCTCTTAGAACCCATGTTCTTACTGCTATAGAGTACGGGTCTTTACTACTACTGTGTTGTCTATATAGTTTTTCTAGAGCTTCTACTAGCTCCTTAGTTCTTGGTATGTCTATGGTTTGTGATAAACTTGCTAATATGCCGTCTAGGAGCCTTAGTGTTTCTACCAAGTGTTTGGTTGTTAATGGTTTCTCCATCCAATTAATTATATAATTTATTGTTTCTTCTAGATGCTTTTGAACGGATGCTATCTCTCTTGATCTATAGACTAGTGCTTTTACATGGGCTTCGTATAATATGTTTTCATCTATGGTTTCATAATCTTTTTCTTGTATTAGTTGTTCAGTAACCTCTAATAGCTCAGTTATGTATCTGGGTACATGTAGTGTTCTTAGTATTGTGTTATAGATTGTTTTTAGTATTATTTCCTTATCTATCTTATCTAGTTCTATATTGTCTAGTGGTAGGTATCTCCATACTCTTGACAACTTGTATGTTTTACCATAGTATTCTTTTAGATACCTATGCGGGTGTTGAACTGGGGTTTCTTCTAATATTATACCTAGTATATCCCAGTTTAACTTGGTTTTTGTCTGCTTAGCTAGTTCTTTTAGTAGTCTATAGTTTATGTATTCATACCTATTTAATAGGTATAGTATTATCTTATAGAACTTGTAGGATGTGTTATGACATATTCTTTCTACTAAGCTTTCACCTATCTTACTCTTATCTATATACAATAGTTCTTCTGGTTTCAGAGTTGCTAGTACTAGTGTTTTCCATGGAGAACCCTCTCCTAGAAGATATAGCTCATTCAATGCATACTTGGTGTCTAATCCATGTAACCCATACTTCTCTAGCAGTTCTCGTACTCTATTTTTACTCCATACGTGTCTGTCTAAACCTATCTTTTCCATCCCTAATTCTCTGTCTCTACATTCTCTCCATAGTTCCTTTAGTTGTTCTTCTAACCAATCAGTATCTCTAGCTATCAGTACTAGTCTTGATCTTTTATACCTAGTTTTATCTACAACACCTTTATGCATGGTTGATAATATGTCTAGTAGTGTGTATGCTATATATTCAAATAATCTCTTTTTACTCTTTAGACTATAGTCTAGTTTATCAATATCTCCTAAGTCATCAACAAGTATTGTAATATATGGTGTTTTATGTATAGTTAATCCTTTCTCAACAACTATATGGTCTAGTATCTTTCGTGGGTTAAGACCCCATATAGCTTCTAACAGTACTCTCTCCTCGCTAGTTATCTCATAGTATATGCCTTTCGACAATATCTTTTTGAATAAGAGTATTGGTAAACCTATTATTGACCCAATTAGTGTCTCAAAAACATCAATTATAGCTCTCCTACGTTCCACTCTTACAGTTATTAGTCCATGCTCTATAAGTGCTAGCATCAGCCCTAATGATACTATTGTGTATAGAGATTCTCTAACTATTTCCCTCTCTACACCCTCTTTTTCTGGATAGAAGACTGGTATCTCAATATATGTTAGATCGTTTTCATGGTATATTATTATTGGTGTATTCTCTCTAACCCATTTAAGGAATTGTTTTAAAGCACTAATCTTTCTATCTGGGTTACCGCTTCTCCATTTTCAAGTATTTCTAGTGATGGTGGGTTTATTGTTGCTAGTCTTATAGCTTCTACTTTAGAGCTTGGCTCAAGCCTTATATGTATGACTATACCCTTGATTTTCTTGAGTAGTACATGGAGTGCTAGTGTTGTTTTACCAATACCCCTCTCTCCTCTAAGAAAGACTACATCATGCTCCTTAATAGCCTCCTCTAACTCCTCCTCAATACCAGTTTCTACATAGCCTCCACTATTACATCCAAGAATTATCCTATCAATCGTCCCTAATCTATGTCTATTAGACAATAGACTATAAAACCTCTACAATACTCTATAAACTATATAAATACCTTATTCTATGATATAAAAGTTGCTATAACAAAAGCTACTAGTTAATACATAGATATAGTTTAAACGTTCTTCTATAGTAGATTCTCTATTGTCTCCTCTAAATCCTTGTCTAGTGTCTTAAATTCTGTATAAAGTCCTTTTGATAAACATTTTAGCCATAGTATGATATAATAGTGATCTCTTGTTTTGATTAACTTGTTATAAGACCTATTACTAATAACACTCCCCACTAGTTCCTCTAATTTACTAGTAAATCTATATGCTTCATTATATGGTATATTAGAGACTATGACTTTATTCTTAGAGGCTTTATCTCTTAAAAACCTATACTGATTTATAACCCTAACAGTGTATTCCTTAAATAACTCCTCTAACTGTTTCCTACTCTTATCTCTTAAACCACTCCTCTTAAGAAACTCTTTCATATCAGAGATTAGCCTTGACTTAACCCTATTTATAGCTGAAATAGCTGTTTCAAAACAATATGTTTGAGGCTCTATTATAATAATACTGTCATCCTTAACCAATTGTTTAACTAGTTCATCTGGAGAGCATGACGCATCTACTATAAGTATCTTCTTACATGCATGCTTCCTAAGTACACTTAGTATGTTGTCTAAGTTATTAGTTAATGTCTTACTAATGGTCTCCAAGGCTCTAGATCTCCTTTCCCTTTTCTATATGAGAGAGCAGTAGATCCCTATATAGGTCTTCAAAACCCTTTATATAGTCACTAATGTCTGGCTCTACTACTCTATAGTATCTACTTGGTTGTTCTTCTAGTGTATATAGCCTCACTTTCTCTCTATCAAGTATCCTGCCTATAGCCCATGCTATTGTGTATAGACTGTGTGTAGATACTAGAATAGAAACTCTCTCATTCTCCTTAACAATACTATATAGGTAATCTAGTAGTTTAATAAGTGTCTTAGGATATAAGTGAGCCTCAACCTCGTCTATTAAAATAACTAGTCTATAGTCTCCACGAATCCTCTTAAGTAGTTCAAGCAACATTATATCTACGATAACCTCCTTAACACCATCTGATGTAGTCTGTATTTCAGACTCATAGCCAGTCTTATGTCTATATACTAGTCTATTATCTTTAACTACTAGTTCACCAGTTTCAAAACTATTGAATATCCTTCTAATATTCTCATAGAATTCTCTATTGAGAGCTAGTAGCGTAACTGCTGATGTATAGTATAGGCTATTAATGATCATTATTGTTGGCAACGGTATTAGTGAGTAAGCTAGTTTATAAGCTATAGTCTCTTCTGGTTTAACTCTAGTTTCTACAATTAATTCTTTAGACATTCTTTCAACTAACCTACTATGTAGCGTCTTTATAGCTTCAACAATCTCTCTACCTTTAAGAGCTTCAATAAACGTCTCTGGGATCAGGGCTTCATAGAGTTGTTCTAATAAGCTATATAACACTATCCTTGTGGATGGGAGATATAGTGTTAACAACTTATTATCAACACCAATCATTTCACTAGATAACCTACTAGTAACCAAGTACTTATTATCAACAGTTATATCAACATCCTCAACTCTATAGAACTCCCTAACCTCATAAAAGACTGTCTCTAAACCAAATAATCCATAAGTTATACCAGCTATATAGCCTAACAATATAGACTTACCAGTAGCTGGTGGACCATAGACTATAGCTAAGCTGTTATCAAGAACGATCTTGGTATCAGTAACTGGTCCAAGTCTCCTAATGCTAATAGTTAATGGAGTCACTATAGTATCCACCAATTGATACCATAGTATAATTAGGGCTAATAAGGATGCTTATTTAGGAAAAACATACTGTTAAAGTCTATTAAAGGATAGTTAGTCATACATATCTCTTTAGGAGAAAACATATTGTAATGCTTAAGTTTTCCAGTAATTATATCCAGGGCTTACTCTACATTAACAGTAGTTCTAGTGGTTTAAGTTCTCCTGTAACTGGGTCTATTTGCAGTCCTAGTTCTTCTAGTGTGACAACACCTAGTAGGTAGACGTTTTCTTCACCAAAAACAACTATTGTATGTGTTCTAAGACTGTTTAATTCAATACCGATCAACCCTACATCATATTCTCTAACACGGTTATCAGCTAGTCTAAACCTACGCTTACCAACTGGTTTAACACCAAGTTCCTCTAAAAGACTAGATGGTAGGACAGTATAGATAGCACCAGTATCTGCTAATAGTGTCACATAAGCTTCTCTAGAAGGATCATCTATATTCCATATCCTAGCCTTAATCCTTACATAACCCATATACTTATCCCCCTTAAACAAGATGTTTCCAACTACTTTATTATAGATTATCCAATAAGATCTACTAGCTATGTCTTAGAGAGTGTTTAGTTTTCTCTAGTATAATTTATGTAGCTTTGGGTTCTAGTGTTACGTATAGTGTTGTTATAATGTATGTTGCACAATTTATGACTACATAGATTGTTGTTCTTACATAGACTCTACTCTACCATCAATCTAGTCCACTAGGGTATACATAGTCTCTTCACTATCACCTACCCTGATCCTAAGTATTGTTACTGTATATGTTGTAGCTTATATTTTGGAGTGCTGGCGGTGTTGTTGGTACAATATAGTAGTACTTATTAAAATCACCTATGGAAGTCTCCCCTACCATTTGTAGCATAGTTCCACATTATTATTGAGCATGGTTTTGGCTGTCCCTTTGGAGTCACACCAGTTTTCTGCATAGAGTATTATTGATGTGTCATTAATCAATCATGCTGTATCATAAGCCTATACAGTAGAGTTTCCAAAACCTTTGACAGTAGCCTATGTTGACTCACAACTATGTATACACAAGTGTATACGTTCACCACATTCATTAAGTCTCTCATACAACATATCTGGCAGTGTCCGTGCACTAGTATCTCCAACACATAGTGAGTGGTAGGGGTTATTCTGGCTTAGCTTTCACCAAGAACATGCTTTACTTATGGTTAACAAGATAATAGGTCATCATATTAGTTTAGGAATAGAAGATGTCTACCATAAGCCTACTCTATCCTAATAGCTCTAATATCCAATGCCTTATCATGTGGAACTTCTACAGTCACAACCCATGTCTTACGATAACTCCATACACGTACAATCCTACCCTTACCAACAACCCTGCCCCCACGATCAAGTAGTGTAGCCTCTAGTCCAACACGTGGTTCTGGTAAAAACTCATAGGGTAGTGTGACATAGCCTTTATCAGGCTTGGAGACATCTACAACAAAGATAGCTAATCCAGGGCAATAGCCTACACACACTCCACAACCAGTACACTTATCCCAGTCAACACGGGGTAACCCATAGATCTTATCCATAGATATAGCGTTACGGGGGCAAGCATAAACACATATATCACATGGTATCATTTCAGGACACTCAACTATAACAACAGGGCCCTTTCTCAAACGATCCTCTGGAGGGGCTAGACCAAGATCTCTAAGCTCATCAACACTAATATAGCCTCTCTCCTTAAACCCCACTATAGAACACCAAACCACTCTAGTAAAACCATTAATAATAGAGATATAGGTTAAGCTATAATAATCTTATCACTAGAAGTGTCTTGGAGATAGACTAGCTACTGTCTACGTGGTTAAGGTATTTTAGGTATTAAATCTATAGCTTAGATTGGTTGTTGAACTTGTTTATTGATAGAGAGTATAGGACACTAGCTAATGTACCTTTCATAGATAGAGTTAGAGAGTATGAGTGGATTAGAGAAAGAATTGGTAAGAGCTCGTTTATAATTCTATGGGGTCCAAGGAATATTGGTAAATCTGAACTATTAAGATACTCTTCATGGAGATTGTCTAGAGAGGGGTATATAGTATACTATATTGATTTTAGAAGAGAAGCTCTTAGTGAGTTATTGAGGGTTTATGGAGTTGATCTAGAGTCTAGGCTTTTAAATGAACTCTATGGTTTATTGAGAGATAGTAGGTTTATTAGATTAGTTGAAGTAGGATATAATGTTTTGAAGAGTGTATGGGCTAAAGGTGTAGTATACGTTTTTGATGAAATACAGTGTGTTGGTAGTAGAATGTATTTCTTAGAATCACTTATTAAACAAGTACTCTACGCTTACCATGAGAAGCCTTTATCAGTAATTATATCTAGTAGTGAGGGATGGTTTGTAGCTAATAGGCTATCATGGAGTCTACGTGACTATGGTGCATACAGTTTACTCCTTGATGAAATGGATCTTGAGCATACAATATTGTTTACTAGAGAAGTCTGTAGAGTTAGAAGTACTAGATTAAGCTATGACGTTAAAACATTATATGATAAGTATACTGGTGGTAATCCAGGCTATATACTAGAGCTTCTATCTATAAGTGATCTTAGTGAATGGGTTAAGAGGAAGAGAGAAGAACTTATTGAGTTAGTTAATGACGTTGTTATAGAGGAGGGTATTGATAGAGGCAAGATCTACTGTTTTATAGCATCACTACCAGTTAGAATAGATCTTGTTAAAGCATCTAGAGAACAACTAGAGTTGTTAAAGGCTCTTCTAAAACATAATATAGTCTATTATAGACATGGTGTAGAGACTATTGTTAAACCACAGTTAAGGGTATACAAGTACTTAGCTAGTGAGATAATATCCTAGATAAGACTTTATTACTGTAGGGGGGTATAGTAGCTTGTAGGGGGTATAGTTATGCTTTTTGATGAGCGTCCTAAAGAGTCTCTAAGAGACTTCTTTAATATGAGAGATAGTGTTGAGAAATTTATTAGTGGTGTAGAGAGTGGTAGAGCTGTTATTCTTGTTCTTGGGTTACGTAGAACTGGTAAGACTAGTCTTGTTAAGAGCTGTCTTAACGAGCTAAGCTATCCATACGTAGTGGTTGATCTTAAGGGTTTTTGGGGTAGACCCGGCTCTAGTTTGTACGAGTTCTATAGTGTTCTTGAAGAGTCTATTAATAAGTATGTTAGTAGGTGGAGGAGGCTAGTTAGTTATCTAAAGAGTGTTGAAGGAGTTAGTGTTTTTGGTTTAAATATTAAGTTGAAGACTAGTGGTAGGTATAGGTTTAACTTTCTCAGTCTCCTCCATTGTCTAGACCGTATTGGTAGTGATTATGGTAGGTTTATCCTTGTCTTTGATGAAGCACAACTATTCAGAAACATTAATGGCTTTGATGTAGTACGCTATATCAGTTATGCTTATGATAATCTTAGGAACTTAACTATAGTACTAACTGGTTCCGAGATCGGCTTACTCTATGACTTATTAAGAATGGATGATCTTAGTTCACCACTCTATGGTAGGTATTTGTATGAAGTCTATACTAGAAGGTTTAGTCGTAGTGAATCTATAGAATTTCTAAAGAGAGGCTTTAGTGAGTATGGATTAAGTGTATCAGGTACTGTTATTGAGGAAGCCGTGGATCTACTTGATGGAGTGCCCGGCTGGCTTACACTCTATGGTTCAATGTATGTTGTTGAGAGATCAAGGGATGTAGTCTACAAGGTTTTAGAAAGAGCTTCACGTATAGTCTATAGAGAACTAGAGAAGTTTCTAGCTAGTAGAGAAACTGCTAGAAAGAGATATACTATTATACTGAGAGTACTAGCTGAAAAACCATCCTCATGGAGTGAGATCAAGAAAGCTATAGAATATAGAGAGGGTAGGAAAATAAGTGATCGCAGCCTCTATAATCTATTACAAAACCTACTAAAAACATGCATTATAGATAAAATAGATAATAAATACCGTATTATAGATCCCATACTAAAGTATACAGTAAAGACTTTGTTAAAAGAGGGATAATAGCTTCTATTATGTCGTTAAATTAGTAGAAGACATGTTATTCATAAACTTTAGAGTACTAGGTTTATACACTCTCCTAATATACCTGGTATGCATAATATGTACTTAGTAGTATAGTGAGATATCTGGTGTCTATATTGGATACAGTTTATTTGAGACAAGTACTTGATAGCTTATATGGGTTCTTTGCTAGGAGATACTTGGATACATCAATGCTTAGTATACCATACTATTATATGGAGAAGGCTAGAGTTTATGATAAGAAGGATGTTGAGGCTATAGCTTTTCTTTCAGCAATATATGATTATCAGATGAGAGTTGGTACTCTAAGAAATCATTTTATAAAGATGATTAATACTCTTGTAGATCATGGTTTGAGATTAAATGATCTTTCTATGGAGAGTGTCTATAGAGGTGTTTTTGATAGGCTTTTAAAGGATATTGGTTTCTTCCATAGATTTGATCCTTGTGGAGAAGCCGTTCCATGGATTTTAAGAGCAGTCTATAACATTGATCTAGAATATGTAGCCTCTAGATCAAGTGAACCAGATAGAGCTTTAGTAAAAGCACTTTGGAGTGAGCTTAAGAGATACTGGAGTATGATACCATGTAGTGCTAGAGTTAGAGTTAAGAGAGTAATCCCTAGACCAGATACAAGGTCTCCACTTAAGAGGATAAACTTGTTTCTTAGATGGATGGTTAGAGATGAATACCCAGATCTTGTTTATGGAGGGGTCTTGATAAGTCTAGATTAAAGATTCCTCTTGGTGGAGAGATAGCACGTGTTGTTTCTAGACTGTTCTTTAACTTGAGGGATAAAGTTATACCACAGAATGATAGGTATAGAGAGAAGATTACAAGAATCCTAAAGTCTATTAACCCTGATGACCCGATCAAATATGATTTCGCACTATCAAGACCACCATTACTAGGTATTTGTTTAAGTAGATGGGATTATTCACACTGTATAGTATGTCCATTAAGAGAGATATGTCTTATTGGTAGAAGCATCCATAGTTATAGCAAGCTATTCTATACACAACTTAAGGACATAGTTAAGGGTTTAAAGCCTAGTAGAGCACTACAAATACATAATCTTGTAGTTAAGAAGCTATTGGAGTATCTGGTTAAGATAGGTTATAGAGAGTGTAAAGTAGACTATGCTATAGATCATTGTTTAAGACCAGATCTATACTGTTTTAACAGTGGACAAGTTATTGGTGAAGTAAAGATTAGTTCAGAGACAAGACAAGGGCCAATACAGTTAAGAGTATATGCTGAAGAACTAGTGAGACAAAACAAGCTTAAAGAGAGAGCCTATGGTGTAGTAGCTTATTGGAAAACACATTATAGTGACATACCCTTCATTAGAGAAGCTATTGAGTTACTAAAATTAGATAGGTACTATAATCAAGTGACAATGCTAGGCTTTGACAAAACAAGAAGCACATTTAAAGAAATCTCTATAATTTAAAACAACCCCATAGCTCTAACGACAATAGCTTCACCCAAGTACTTATGATTTCATCCTTTATTGACCGATGGTGTGTCAATCTTCTTGCTAGGATTTAGACTATTAACTCATAGTGGTGTATTTATCTACTCTCAATTAGCTCATTATAATACTATCCATGTTACTTGATACTGATACATATAACTATGTCTACTAAAAGTCTTATTGTAGTTATTAGAATAATTGCTAAGCACTAAGACTTATTATTTAATGTAGAGGCTAAAGGAAATGATATAAGGTTTTATGATAGATAAACTTTTGTATATGACTTATACTATTAGTTTTAAATACTGATTAATGTAACTGGTACCTCTTTACAGGCCTTAATATCGTGATCTGTAGTGACTACTCTAGCTCTAATCTTCTTAGCAAGAGCTATGAGGTAGCAATCAGCTAGTGATAATAGGTTATAGTATTTGAGTTTTAGTTTAGCTGCTTCTATTGTAAGTTCTTTATTAACAACTAATACTTTTATACTGTCTCTAATAATCTCTTGCTTAACTTTTGCAGCCTCCCAACCAAATACACGAGCATAGTTGTAAATGAATTCTGCTAGATTAACTTCACACATATAGATTTCAACAAGGCCTCTATACATATCATCAACATACTTTTTAACAATAGTATTACCAGCGAAATATAGAGCTGGAATACCTGCATCAAATACTAGCTTCTTTTTCAATCTCTACCCTCCTAGACTCATGAATTAACCTAACAACCTCTAGACCCTTCTCTCCATTACAACCGAAATACTTTACAAGAGACTTTGGAGGCACTATCTTAATACAGTTATCATCAACAACTAGATCGAGAAACATACCCTCTCTAATACCAAAGCTCCTCCTAACCTCAGCTGGTATAACAATCAAACCTTTTTTATGCACTTTAACACGATATACAGTCCCCAAAAGGACCACCTACTTCTATAATCATGTTAAACCATCGATATAAGTTTAACGTTAAACTACTTAGAGAGCTCACAGATTGAAATTCTCCATAGCACCTAACAATCAGAGACTAGAACGACTACCACTAATTAATAAATTCTATCAACAACGTGTATGTCTTATAGTCACCATGATTACGTCATGTACTATTAATGGTCTAGCGAGATATATGATAGAGATAAAGCTACTAAATTACTAGATACAGCTAGACATATAGTGTATACTGTAGAGAGGCTTTTAGAGAGCGTGATTGATTATTGAGTGATAGAGAGTATTATACGGAGGCTCTAGAGAGTTTGTAGATAGAGTGTTAAAGTGTAGAAGTGATGTTAAAGCAATAGTATTGTATGGTAGTTTTGCACGTGGTGAAGAAAAGCCCTTTCCTATATAGTGATGTTGATGTTCTTGTTATAGCAGATGATCTCTCAAGCGATCTTTTTGAGAGAAAGATTGAGACTATGAAGTTAAAGAAACTCCCATCTATAATAGATGATCTATGGATAACACCTAGAGAATTATTTGATGGAATACGTGGTGGATGGAGTGTTGTTATAGAAGCTGTAATGGAGGGTAAGGTCATATATGATCCACATGGGTTGATTGAGGAAGCACGTAGGCTAGTTAAAGAACTATATGTAAGGACGAGTGCTGGATATAAGTTTAGACATAAACCATTTAGGAAATCTAGTTAGTTCATCCATAAAGATAAGCTATAAGAACATTATAACTAAATACTTATAACTGGGAGGTTATAGTGGTTAGAGAAGAGGTTTTACTCTGGATAGAAGCTGCTGATGAGGATCTGTTTGACGCTGATCTAGCTATTAGGAATAAGAGGTGGTTTAGAGCTGCATTCTATACACAACAAGCTGTTGAAAAGCTTTTAAAGCACTATATTCTCATAAGGAAAGAACCTCCACTATATACTCATAGAGTTACAGTTCTCTATAGAGGGCTTAAGGAGGAGGTTTTTAGTCTATCAAGTGATCTAGAGGATAAGCTCTCTATACTCAATAAATATTATACTATTACAAGATACCCAGATGCAGCTAATGGACTTCCAAGTGAAGCTGTTGATGAAGAAGAAGCTAAGAGAGCCTTGGATATAGCTAAACGTGTCTTAGAGGTTATTAAAAATGAGATCTATAGACATACCAAATAGAGTTATTAATGCAGTTAAGAAGTTTATAGAGGGGTTAGAGAAGAGGGGTTTCCATATAGAACAAGTATACCTGTTTGGAAGTTATGCTAAAGGTACATGGATTAAAACTAGTGATATAGACCTGGTAGTTATATCAAGTGATTTCAAGAACATACCATTTTCAAAGAGACTTGATATAGTGAATGAAGTTGTTTGGAAGGAGGGTATAGACCCCTATATAGAAGCACTACCCTATACACCTGAAGAACTCAAGATAAAGATTATAAGGAGTATTGTATTAGCTGATGCATCAAAATACTGGATTTCACTTAGTAAGATAATTTTCAAGGAAGAAGCTATACACAAAGATACCTGATCATTCTATATAGGTAACTATCTTTATGTATTATTATCCATTAAACTGTTTTCTAATTTTCTTCATTTCTTCTTCACTAATAGTAGCTTTCTCCTTACCAACTCTAGCACGTTCAACAACAGGTGATCTACGGTATATATTCCATAGGAAGTCTAGTAGTTTCTCACGCTTCTCAATAGCCGCTCTACCAGCACAGCCTAGCTTTATAGCAACTGATAAACCAGCTATTTCACCTTCAATAAAAGCTGTTGTAGCCTCTTCAATACCAGCTGCATCACCAGCTATATAGAGGTTCTCAACACTAGTCTCTAGAAACCGGGTACGTAATGGTACAAGACCTCCAAGCTCTGGAATCCACTTCATAACACAGCCAGCCTGGCTAAACAAACGGGTATCGGGTTGTAGGCCGACAGCAAGTAGTACTAGATCTACATTATACTCCTTCTCACTACCTGGTATAGGCTTCCAATTCTCATCAACAGCTTGTACTATAGCTTTCTCAACACACTCCCTACCAGCAACACGTGTAATAGTGTGTCTTAGTATGATTGGTACACCTAGTCTACGTATCTTAGCTGCATGTACAAACCACCCTCCAATACGGGGCATGATCTCTACAATAGCTTCTACACCTACACCAGCTTGTAGGAGTTGGTAGGATACAATCAAGCCTACATTACCAGATCCAACAATTAGTGCTTTCTCGCCGGGTCTTACACCATACTGGTTCATAAGAGTCTGAGCACCACCAGCACCCATAACACCTGGTAAGTCATTATTTTCAAAAGTTAGTCCACGCTCAATAGCACCAGTAGCACCAACTATAGCTCTAGGCTTTATAACAAGATTCCTAGGACTACTTCCACGTTTAACAGCACCAACAACCCCTCCACGGAAGTAGCCATAGACACTAGTCTGTCTATACACATGTATACCAGGTTTCTCAAGAAGCTTCTTCTCAAGCATACTAGCTATTTCAAAACCACGTATACCACAGTAGTACTCACGTGAACCAAAGAACTTGTGAGTCTGCTTAACAAGTTGTCCACCAAGCCTAAGCCCCTCATCAACAACAACTACGTCAACCCCATACTCTGAAGCAGTTAGTGCTGCATGTAAACCAGCTGGGCCGCCGCCAATAACCAGTAGATCAGTCTCTATCTCCTCAGAAGGTATTTCTTCTAGACTAGAGCTATGGGGTATTTCTGGAACTCCTTTCCGGACTTCAACATGTATTCCATCAGATACTGGCTCTATACATATCCTCCTATAGGGTACACCATCTATATATGAGAAACAACTACTACACTTACCAATCATACAGAATGCTCCACGTGGACGTCCAAGCTTGGAGCTATAAGAGAATACACGATAACCAATAGCATAGAGTGCTGCTAGAACACTCTCCCCCTCATAAGCTTCAACAACAGTGTCTCCATAGTAGAATCTTACTCTGCGTCCACGTTTAAAAGATATTATTGGGTGCTTGTATATACGGTAGTCTCTCTTATCCAAGAAATACTTCACCACAACTATAGACATGTATCTTATAGAAATTAAATATAATGTTATAGTGTGTGTTAATAGTGGGTTAGAAGATACAGCTACCCAGACTTAACCATGATATACTATAATAATAGTGGTTTGAGAGAAACAGTTGTATCCATATACTTATCATCTATTATTCCTAGTTTTAGTATGAACGTATATGAATCTATCCTTTATAGAAGATACTAGCTATAATACAATAAACGAGTATACACGTCTATACTTTAATAGTATCTCCATAACTATAACTATATATTGTGTGGTGGAGATTGTTTTGAAAAGAGTTGTAGCTAGAACTCTCTATCTACTACCTATACTCTTGATAGCTGCATCACTTAATACTTGTGCATTAGTAGTTAGCCAATCAGATACTAGTGTAGATTGTAGGAGGTTTTTAAATATAGTAAATAATACTGTAGCTAATCTACTAGACCAATTATATCCTATAGACAATGCTAGCATAGTCTTTAAGAAATACAGTATTTTATCATGTAGAGAAGATGGTTTAACAGCTACATATATAGTAGAAGTAGATAGTTATGTAGTAGAGGTTAGAGCTCACTATATGGAGTTTTTGAGTAACTACAGTCTAGCTATTGTCTATGAAACTAGTGTATCAATGCCTTTAACAAGTATAGATGAAAACCTAATGTATAGAATAGAGGGTTTACTAATAAACTATAGCATTATACCCGATAAGGTGTATTCACACAACTTTACTAGAAATCATGGAACCGTTTTTGAACACACGTATACTGTTAACGGTATTGGTGTATACACTAGTAGATCATCTAGTAAACACTATAGCTATGATATAAGATTGAATATAGTGTATAGAAGTGGTAGAAGACGTGACATATGCATATATGTACACAGTTATCCAAATACCAGCCGTTCCATGTATCCACAAAATACTATACAACAAGTACAGTACTATCTTATACTATGCATTGTATCCTCACTACTAGCAACCATAATTATACTACTACTCATCAACTACTATGTCTCTAAAAGAAGAATAGTGCATGAATAAAGTGTAGACCCACTACTACACCATAATCAATTACTGTTAGCAGTATTATAGTAGGTTCTAGTCTAGAATGTAGAACAGTTATAGTATCCCTAAGTAGTGTATAAGAATACTACTGGGGAATTGAGAAAGAGTGGCTAAGGTAGTGGCTATGGACTATAGAGTATTGAAATCAATAGCTCTACTATTAATACTTATACAGTTACAAATACCCACTACACTATATACTACACCATCACCTAGTAACAATAACATAGTATATGTGCCAGGAGATTACCCAGATCTACAGACAGCAGTAGATAATGCTGAACCAGGTACAGTAATAATTGTTTATAGTGGAGTCTATAGTGCATCTATAGTGGGTAAAACAAATATATCAATAATTGGTGTAGAGGAAGGATCTAACACAACTAATGGAGTCTATATTACAAGTCTGTTTATAGATAACTCTACATTTATCTCTATAGATAGAGTTAGGATTAGCAGTTCACTAGGAATATACTGTTCAAACAATATATCTCTAAACAATATACTAGTTTCAAAGACTTCTCCAAATAGAGAACAAGACCGTATAGTCATAAGCATAGGTTCATCAAAGAATATTGTTCTAGATAATATAACTGAAAAATACCTACCACTATATGGTATAGGTATTACTATAGATAATGTAGACAATATTATATTAAATAAAGTAGTCCTCAAATACCCTATATCAAGGATAGAATTAAGAAATTCAGCAAACATACATATATACAACTCCTCTATCACAGTAGATATGCCAGAGTGCATACTTGATCGTTCTAGAAACATATTTATAGAGGATAGTGTGTTTGCTAATTTAGAATTCTTTAGTATACAAGACTTAACTATCAATAACTGCACAATAGAGTATATATACATAGGAGGCTCTAGCAGTACTTCAATTAATGACTCAGTAATATTTAATATAGATGTATGTTCTTCTACAGAAATAGCTATAACAAATAATGTATTTAATCCATACTTCCATAGAGGAAGAGCATTTAGCATATCGCATTCCCATAATATTGTTTTAATAAATAATAGTTTCTATGGATGCTCACCTATTATAGTTGGTGATGAAGAAACCTATAATACACTAATCTTGATCAATAATACTGTAAATAAAAAGCCGCTATTATATATAAGTAATAGAGTATATGATGGAGTGTATTTAACAGATTTATATAGTGGCTATGATTCAGTTATAGTGTATAATGTATCCGGTCTTATAATAAATGGTCTTAAAACAAATGTTTCAAATGCAGTAATTGTACTATATTCTAGAAATATTATTATAGTTGATAATATTTTCAACTATACTGAGGATCCAGTATCCATCTATTCTTCTAAAAACATTAGTATAGTTAATAACACATTCATGTATTCTACTCTAAGAGGGTTTACTAGAAGTGTATATATTATAGCTAACAAGTTCTACAACTCATATATTGATCTTTTTAGCATAAGTGTTTTTCAAAATAATGTGTTAATTAATTCCTCAATGTATTTAAGACATGCTGATAATGTCTCTAATAACATATTCTATAACACTAGGGTTACGATTACTGGCTCTGTAAATGTGTTTGCAAATAATGCTCTCTATGGACTAGGTATTGTTTTAGAACATATGGATCACTATCCTCTTTTTGCAGTAAAGTACTTCTATAACAATACTGTTAACGGTAAGCCTATAGTTTATTTAAGAAACTATAGTGGTTCATGGATTGAGTATAGTGGTGTTGGACAAGTTATACTTGATAGAGTTAGGAATGTTAGAGTAAGTGATTCAGTTTTTAATACATCTCCTTTTGGAGTATACATTATTGATTCTAAAAACATTGTCCTATGGAATTGCAGCATTTATAGGGGGTCATATGGTGTATTTGTTTTTGGCTCTAGAAATATAGAGATAAAGCTATGTAACATAGGGTTCAATGATTATGGTGTCTATGTAGTTTCTTCAAGTAATGTAAGTGTAGTCTATAATATAATACATGATAATACTATAGGTATCTTTATTAATGTAGGGTATGATGATAGGGGGATTTACATATATGGTAATAGCTTTATAAACAATAGCTATAAGGATCTACAAGTAGTTAGTATAATTAGAGGCGATCCATTCTATACACTACGTCCAAGAATATGGATATATAGTCCAAGAATGATCTACTATGTATTTAACAATTCTGTAAAGTACTTCTTTATAGGTAATTACTGGGATAGGCATAACTGTAGTAGTTTATTTGGAGACTATGGAGTTTGTACACCCGCGCACGTGATATATGAATGGCTACCAGATAAAGTTCCATTAGCTTATCCTAGCACTAACTATGTATTTATAGGTAGAGTCTATCCAGTACTTAATGTGTCTTTATTGAATAATAGTGTTAATGGATGGTATAATGGATCTATATTATTGAGAGTATACACTAAGGGTATAACACCAGTTAGTATAGGGTTAAAGTGTGTTGATGGAAACTATTCTAAAACAATTATTAATAAGACTATAGACAAAGAGATACTCATACCAATAAATACTACACTACTTAGTGATGGAATATACATACTTAACACAACAATACTTCTTGGTAGAGATAGTGTATCAGAGATAGTGTATCTAAAGATAGATAATAACCCGCCATACTTGGAGGTTATTAAACCAGTTAATGATAGTGTTGTAGATGATTCTCTAGAGTTGTTCATTATATATTATGATAAGTTTATTGATAAAGTATATGCTGAAGTATATGGTGTTGATAGTCATTATTTAATAGATTTATTGAATAGGGGTAGATTGGAGATAAATACCTCTAAATGGAGAGAGGGATTGTATAAGATAGTATTTACAGCTATTGATAAAATAGGCTATAAGGTAACCAAGACAATATATGTTAGAGTAGAGCATAGGAGAGAGACAATAATCTATAATATTACATACATAAGTGAAACAAGCTCTAAAACAACTACCACATCATACGCACTCCTATTAATAACCCTAATAGCTGTTATAGCAATCGCTACAGTATATAGAGTCTATAGAAAGAATAGGTGATATAGAGTTGAACTTTCTTGAAAATATACTTAGGATATAGTTAAAAATTAATGGTGTATGCGGGTGTGGTAGAATCGATCATTAAGCACTATTTATTAATGGTATTGTTTATAATAG
>CAYZRH010000012.1:0-44702 GCA_964480805.1 uncultured Desulfurococcaceae archaeon | reverse complement strand
ATACCTTATAGGGTATATTTGGAATACTTAATCATTGTTTTTTATGTAATACCGTTTTATGTATATTAGACTTATTCCATATAGCAGGCATACGCAAGATGGTAAAAACATTAAGACCTATGGACTCATTAGCCCCTCTATATAGGGCTTGGCAGGGGTTTACGTACATTGGGCGGTGGTGGAGACGTTGTATACTGTACACTTGTATGGTGTGGGTGATAGGTCTCTCAGCACGTTATATTTTTGTTTTTAATCCTTATATACTTTAACTTTTGTATAACTCTCTATAAGCATCACTACTATATATAGTGTCTAAAACTATTGGTTTAATAAATTATTATATTAGTGATAATATACTGTCTTCAAACACGTTATCATTTCTCTGTGTAGCAGCTATAACAACAAGATCGTTTGATCCTGCTTCTCTACTAAAGACTCTAGACAATATAATATCAATAAGTTCCTCTCTAGAGGGTATACGTCCAATAGCCATAACCTTACCATTAACTTCTATACGTGGTAGATCTGGGTAGAAGAGTCCAGATGGATCGTGGATCCATATATGGAATGGTATTACTTCAACCCATATACCATACTCTTCAAGAATCTCTTGAGCAACATCCCATGTAAGTTTTAGAGCCTTCTCACTCTCTTCATCAAAGCCTAGATAGAGAACAACCTGAACCTTAGGCGGTTCACTTCTCTCAATACTCAATCCCTATAACACCCAATTTTAGAGACTAGGAGTTATCAAAGCCTTATATAATAGAGGACTAATTATTGTAGAGATCTCTTAAATAAACACTAGCAGCTCACTCTATTTTCTTTGACCATGCCGTAAACAGCATTATCTATATTGGAGAACCGAGTCTGTAGACTATGATATAGTATCTCCAGATAATAGGTTCTAGTGTTATTATGGAAGAATCTATAGTATAGTACAATAGCTTTTATAGAGAATAAAGTAGTGACTATGCTAACACTACTCTAGCTTCTCCTTCTTAATAGGATGTATTGCTTCTTTAGGAGCTTTACTAAATGGTTCAAGATACTTGCGTAGAACCTTTGGTATAACAACAACGCCATCTGATTCCTGGTAGTTCTCTAGTATAGCTGTTATTGTACGTGTACTAGCTATAGCAGTACTATTGAGTGTGTGTACATACTCTTTCTTCATACCCCTCCTACGTATAAGCCTAGTCTTCAACCTATATGCTTGCCAGTCAGTCACATTACTACAACTAACCATTTCACGATACCTACCCTGAGCAGGCATCCACGTCTCAATATCATACTTCTTAGCAGCAGGTGCACCGAGATCACCGCTAGCTATATTCACAACTCTATATGGGAGCTCCAGACCCTTAAACAGTTCTTCAGCATTAGCTATAAGCTCCTCCATAAGATCCCAGCTCTCCTCTGGTTTAGCAAATATAAACTGCTCCACCTTATGGAACTGGTGTACACGGAATATACCCTTAAGATCACGGCTTCCAGCACCAGCTTCTTTACGGAAACAAGGGCTTATACCAACATATTTTAGTGGTAGCATCTCCTCTGGTATATCCTCTCTATAATGGAGTGCTGCTAAACTATGTTCTGCTGTAGCTATAAGGTATAGATCCTCACCCTCAATCTTGTATATAGCATCCTTAAATGTGTCAAGGTCTAGTACAGCATTTATAACATTGTATCTAAGCATGTAGGGCGGTAGTACAAGTGTATACCCCTTCATAGTCATATAGTCTAATGCGTAAGCTAGCAGTGCATAGTCAAGCCATACAAGATCGTTGAAGAGATAGTAGAAACGACTACCAGCAACCTCTCCAGCTTTAAAAGTATTACCTAGTTGGAGAACATTCTCAAGCATATCAGCATGACCTATAGGCTTCCAGTCAATAACCTCATAATCAACGTGGAAACCATACTTCTCAGTCTCATCTCTAAAATTTTCAACAAAACCAGTCCAAACCCTTGGCCTACCCCAGAAACGTATAGGTACATTATATGTTTCATCTGGGCCTATAGGAACACTATCATGGACAATATTAGGTAGACTCCATAAAGCCCTCTCCCTCTCCTCTTCAACCTTCTTAAGCTCCTTCTCCATAACCTCTAACTGTCTTAAAAGACTCTTAGCCTCTTCAATAGCCCTCCTCCTTTCATCTGGAGATAACCTAGGTATACTACGGCTAATAACATTATGTTTATGTCTTAGTTCATTAATCTCTGTAAGCATCCTCCTCCACTTAACATCAAGTTCATAAGCACGATCAACTATACCTGGATCCATAAACCTCTTCTTAACATGATTCTTAAGCTCTTCAGGATTATTACGTAGTAGCTCTAGTATACTCCAACTCAACACTAAACCCCATAACACATAGAACTAGATAAGCTAGTTAAAAACAATTATGATAAACAAGTTCAAGAAAACACTATATAGCATTTAACAAATCCCCTATTTAACAGAAATGAACATGTAAAACAGTTTTAAGAGTCTAAATAATACAGAACTCATAGGGGGTGTGAGTAGGATTGTTATTTAGACTCGGTGTTAAGAAAGACTTTAGAGAATTCTATAATTATGAGAAGGAGTTAAATGAATTTACCAAAGCTTTAAGAGATAATGTTACAAAAATGGTTGTTATAAAAGGTGTTAGAAGAACTGGTAAATCATCATTGATAAATGTTGGTCTTAACCTAACTAACATACCTAGTGTTTATGTAGATGCTAGATTAGCAACAGTTATTTCAATAAGAAGCTTTTATGACATGATAGCTCAAGGATTCAATAGGCTATTGAGTAGCACGTCTATATACAAGACGCTTGTAGACACTTTATCCAAGATCTCTGGGATTAGTGTTTATGGAGTTAGTATATCAATACTTAGAAGAAATATTGAAACAGTTATTGAAATGTTCTATAGAGTTAATGAATGGGCTTCTAAGAACAACTTAGTAGTAACACTTGTATTTGATGAAGCACAACAACTATACCTAATACCTGGTTTCCCCAACCTACTAGCTTACATATATGACTATATGGATTCTTTTAAACTAGTAGTAGCTGGTTCTGAAGTAGGTGTTCTCGATAAGCTATTGGGTAAAAGCAACCGTTCTCCGCCTACGGTCTGTGTAGGTCTCCGTAGGTCGGTTCATCACGGTTTCTCCAGACCCCCTCCCCACCCGACCAAGGAGCGGGTATCGGGAATCTAGAGTCACCAATACACCTATATACTCTTTAAACTTATAAGTCTAGCCCAACAACACTTAAGACAAGAAGAAACCTACAAAGACCTTAAAAGACCTAGAAGCTAAAACTGCATTCAACCCTAGGTCACCTCTTTATGGTAGAGCTTATCTGGAGATCGAGCTTAAGAGAATGGATCGAGCTGGTTCAATAGATTTTCTAAGAAAAGGGTTTATAGAGATGGGTTATAGAGTTAGAGAAGATGATTTAGAAGAAGCTGTTGATAATCTAGATGGTGTTATTGGCTGGCTAACATACTATGGATATTATACTCTCAAATATGGTCATAGAGAAGCTCTTAATAGAACAGTTAATGATGGATCAGAGATTGTTGAAGAAGAGATTATGCACTTCCTATCCAATAGATTGCAGGCTAGAGAAAACTATCTACTATTATTAAGAATACTTGAAAAACCATGTACATGGAGTGAAGCTAAGAAGAGTCTAGAACTCCTTATTGGTAGAAGGCTTCATCCAAACCAGTTTACAAGATATATTAGAGAACTAGTTAACTATGGATTTATAGTTAAGGAGAATAATGTATACAAACATACTGATCCATTGATAAGGTATGCTATTAAGAAGATAAAACACTAGTCTCTCTTATACATCTTAATCCAAGACTCAACAACGTCATAGCCAAACTTTTCAATAAGCATTCTACGGCCCTTCTCAGTAATCCTTTCAGGAGACCATGGTGGTTCAAAAACCATCTCTATATCAGCTTTAACACCAAGTTCTTTCTCAACACGTTCCTTAACAAGGAATGGTAGGATATTAGCAAGTGGACAAAATGGTGTTGTAAGAGTCATCTTAATCCTTACATAATCTTTATCAACAACATCTATACTATAGACTAAACCAAGATTCCACACATCAACACCGATCTCTGGGTCATAGATAGTTTCCAAGATTTTAATAACCCTATCTCTAATACCTATATAAGCCAATTTTAAACCCCTACTTTAAACAATAGATAAAACAGTTGATATAAGTATGCTTTTAAAAACATAAGTTTTAAGTTTTTCTCTAAAGAAGAGAGTTGCTCTAGTGCAAAAAAATAAAAAGACACGTAGTTAAGAGCTGATACAGAGGCTTGATAGTAATGTCTTCTACAAGGTACTACCTAGTAATATTCTTACTACTACTGTTTATGATTATCAACATAGCTAATACAGTTAGTTCATATAAAGCTTTTGGTTCATACCAGCCTGATGATGAATCAGTAAACCAACCTGGGGATCGTGAGGAAGGCAAGCTTTTATTTAGTGATGATAGTATTAGATATATAGTCAATAAACTTCTATTTAATTTGGGGTATGATTTTTTGTTAACTAGGACTAATGAAGTATACTGGCAAGATCAAGTAAATTTCGGCTACAATACAATATCTGAATACGATTATGTTTTTGGAGCTGGGCATGGAGGGAAAGGTTTAATAGACGCAATGGAGGGTATTAGTGAAGATAATGATGATCTAGTTATTTATGTATATGAAATGCATGGTGAAAATAGAATCAAGTGGATATTCTTTATAACGTGTAAGACTGGTTATGCAGGAACGTCTACATATTATAACCTTTATTATCACTACTTATTTGATATAGATAATCCACGTGATGTAGCCCTGCACGGAGCTTTAGGCTTTGCTACAGATATATATGACCACTTCGTGGTCACCAACTATCAAGGAGAAGTTCTAGACTTTATAACTACTAGACATAATTTTACAGAGAAATTTATAAACTGGGCTATAGGAGGTTCTAGAATATATGATGCATGGTATCTAGCTGTTGTATCGTATGATATGGATATTGAAGATGTAAACACAGATTATGGTGCTCAACTAAATAAGGTGAAAGGAACAGCATTATATGTTGTTATAGATGCTTTAATAGAGTATGAGGACCCGCGTCATCCATATTATGAGCAAATACATTTCTGCTATAATAGAGAGTGGTTAGCAGGAGTTGATCCCTCGTCTCCGTTTCCCAAACCAGGAGACTACTATAGAACCATTGAAGAACTTGATGAACTACCATTTATTGATGTAATATACTTGTCTATGACTATATATTATGAAGTGTTTTGGTGGTAGAAATGTCTATACATAAACTCTGTCTCTATAGGATGTATTCCCTATTAATCATAGTCGTTATTTTAAACACTCTCTCATACACACTAGTAGCTGTTAATGGAAGTTCACTAAATTCTATAAACACTTACTACTTAGAATTCATAGATAGCGATAAAGCATCTATGATAATAGATAAGCTAAATAATGTTCTAGGTTTAAGTAAGGAGTCTAAAATATATACTAAAATTGAAGACAACTATCTATACTATATAGTTTCAGCTAATGATATACGTGTCACATATAAAATTAAGAAGGTAGGGTTCATAACAATAACTACTAATATAAAATCACATGGTCTTAAAATTAGTATTGATAGTGCTAAAGAGAAAGCATTAGAGATAGTAAATGTTGCTAGCTCTATAGTCTTGGAGGATGATATTAGTATTGAGTATAAATTAGCTAATATATCATATATGGAGAGGATAGGGTATAGTTCAGGTAATAAGTCTTTTAGAGAAATACTTGGTGTTGAATTAGAGTATGACATATATATTGACAATATTAAACTGTTACAAAAGTCGTATATTAGATTAACAGGTTATGGAGAAGTTGTTAAAGCAGTTCTATTTATACCAGTAGTTAGAAGAGTGGAGTCTTTAGAGATAATAACTAGTGATAAAGCACTTAGTAATGCTAGAGAATATAGTGTTAATACTGGATTATATTATCTTGTAGTAGACCCTAATGTACTAGATAATAGTACAAGGAACTATTATAAGATACTAAATGAGCCTGTAATCATACCTGTATACTATTTAGTTAAAACTATAGACTCTAACATAGTTAAGGCATGTACCTATATAGCTTTAAAAGAATACCATGGAATACTCTTTGTCTATTCAGGCTCACCTATGGGTAAACTAACTATGACTACTACAGTAGAAACTACGGAACTCCAGGAAATACTATATACTGAAATAACTAATACTGTTGAAACAACCTCTATAGCAAATAGCTTAAGTAATCATGAAGAATCTATAGATAATAATTATCTAAATAACTATCTAGTAGCCCTTATAGTATTAGTTATTATTATAGCTATGATACTTATTACTAAATACAAATAGTTTTTTATAGAGACACTATCCTCCAAAGAACAACCTTTTTAAACTTTTCTTTAACCTACTCTCTTCTTTCTTCTCTCTCCTACCCTCACTTTCTTCAGCCATAAAGTATGTTCTAGCAATATAGTCTGGGCCTACGTGCTGGTATTTTTCAGCAAGTTTAGCCAGTACCTCTAGCTCTTCTAGTGTAGCATAGTCTATTGGTCTATCTCTACGGTTATTCTCCTCCCACCTACTATATAGTTTGTCAAGTATTTCTTGTACGGCTTCATCACCATAGAAAGCGGCTTTCTTCCAATCATCACGGCTTTCATCTATAAGTTTTATAATCTTATCCTTAAGCTTCTCCTCCTTACCCACAAGAAACACCTCTATCAATACCTATAACTGTCTATACCTAGTTATATAATTTGGTGTAGGGTAGAGTATGTGTGTTATTAAGACATATCTACTCATACTAATCACGATTATAGCCGTGAATCTAGTACCAATTAATGCTTCAATACCCCTCTCTTCTAGATCAAGTATCCACAATTTACTAGAGATCAATATAACATATAATGTAGCAGTAGTATTGTTTGACAAAGACTCTATAGACTATAACAGTCTATCTAAGACACTAACAAACTATACAGTAACTAGTATAAACTATACAATAGCTAGAATAAGCTATAGCTTCAACATAACATGGGTAAAGGCTCCAAAATGGGCTATAGATGATCTGGTGGAGTGGTTTGGAGAAAACTATAGAGACTTTGGTAAGCCAGAATGGGTTAGAGAATACGAGGGCTATACTGGTTTAAAACTAGATGTTCTATGGATTGAACTTAAGAAATTCTATAACTATCTAACAACACTTGTGGGTAAGATAACTAGCTATAATAAACTATACGTAGATGATACAATAGTCTTTATTACTGATATAGATGGATACTCTAGACAATACTATACATACTCAATAGAACATGGAGTATGGAGTAATAATACACTATACCTAACTGGTATTAAAGGATTTGGAGGGATAAAGCCTCTGGTATTCTATGACTTAACAGTAGTTCCACGTAAGCATCCAAAGCCTTGGCAACCATTCTATGGCTATGGGAGAAGTGTTGACTATATTAATGAACCACCTCTATGGAGTCTAGATAACTCATCTATTAGAGAATATATTCTAGGACTAGTTGCTGACCACTTGAAATACCATGTTGTTAGAGATGTTCATATAAAACCATGGTATACTGATGAAATGATTATTGAATTATACATACTCTGTTTTAGTAATGAGAGTGTTAGTGATATAGTTAGTAGGTTGGATGTTGGTAGAGTAGTTGATCTAGTGGAGTCCGTTGATCCGTGGATAGAATATCGTATTGTAGTCAATATAGTAGATGTATCAATAGGTTATGAGAGTGTGTTAAGAGTTGTAGAAGGTTCTAGAGAAGTAAGTGGGTGGATTGAATTAGATGCTAATAAGTTGTTAAACGTTTTTGACAAGCTATGTGGTAGAGAAGGAGGTTGTATAGGAGGATATTGTAGAGAGTATAGATATCCAGTCTATATATTAGCTACAGATAAGCCAAGCTACATGTCGTGGGAGGGTAGGCTGAACTTTACAGCATATAGTTCTAGAAGCCATGTAACAGTAAGCTATCCAGGATACATGTATAGAGTTTATAGGAGTGGTTTAAACAAGGTTATAGCACACGAAATAGGGCATAAGCTCGGTCTTGGACACCCGTTTCAGTTTAATAATAGTATTAGATGGGTTATGGATTGGATAGCATCTATAATGTGTTATGATGATAGTGTTTTAGCTGGAGTACCCTATACTGATACTGTATCATACTATGATAGAGAGAAGACTGCTTTAATACATACACTAGCATTACTAAACTATACACTATCTAAAAACCTGGTTAGTGATAGAGTATTTAATAATGTAGTAGAGTTGATTAGCAGGGCATTATTTAGTAAAGCTTTTGAACTAATACATAGCTATGTTAGAGGTTTTAGAGAATACCTAGTAGACTACATATTATTATCAATAATACCTATAACTGCTATAGTTCTACTACTATTTACAGTAAAAGTATCTCTAGGTATTAGGAAGAAACAATCTACTTAACAATCTCTCTAAAACTAATAACACCGTGCTCCATCCAAGATAATGCCCATCCAAAGCGGTCCATGAGGACGAGTATAGCTGCTTGTGGAGGTATAACGCCTTTCTCAGTAATAATAGCATCAATATACTCTGGTGGAGTAACATCAAACGATGGATTAAGAACTTCCACACCAGGGTTGGCTTCAACCCACTCACGTGGAACAACCTCCTCTAATGGACGAAACTCTATAGGAACAAGCTCACCAATAACAGTTGCTGGAGAGAACTTATAGGTTTCAGCAGCAACAAATACACGGACACGGGCTTCATGAGCAGCTAGTGCTACCTGGCTAGTGCCGATCTTGTTTACAACAGCACCATTACTAGCAACAGTGTCTGCACCAACAATAACGTGGTCAACCTCATGCATAACATAGCGTACAGCACTATCAGGTATCTGTACTGCTGGTACACCAGCTTCTAGTAAGTGCCTCATAGTAATCCTTCCCTGATAGAACGGTCTTGTCTCAGTACTATAGACCCTAACGATCTTCCCCATACGATAGGCTGTCACTATAACAGATACAGCAGCAGTACTATGACAGTGTGTTAGTATCACAGAACCATTCTTAATCCTACGAGCACCAATCTCACCAATCCTTCTAACAGCCTCTATACTCTCAACTATAAACTCATCAGCAACACGTACAACAGTATCTCTCAACTCCTCTACATCACCACTAGATGTTAGTAGACGATACATAACATAGTATACAGCATTAGGTAGGCTAACAGCTGTTGGACGAGTAGATATAAGTAGATCAGCTACATAAGCCATATACCTACGGAAACTCCTCTCATCCCCTGGACCACTATACTCTAAAGCAGCAATCTTAAGAGCTTCAGCAACTGATCTGGCTATCCTGCCAGCACCACGTATCCTCATACTCCTTATACCATCAGCTATTTCAAGAACTCTTCTAGGAACCTCCACAGCCTAGACACCCTTAGTCAACTCATAAAGCTTGTAAACAAGCTCATCTAGGTCTATGACGGCTGGAGGCCATGAGCCATACACATCCTTTAGTATAACAGGTATTGCTTGTGGAGCAAACAACCCCTTCTCAGTAGCTATACCATCTATATAGCTTGGAGGAGTAACGTCGTACAATGGTACACGTGCAAGATAGTTCTCTGGAAGCTTAGCTAGTATATCTGGAGACATAAGCTTCCTCCAATCACTCTCAGGTAGTTCAACAAGTTCCCCAAACAATGTCTCAAGGTTAAACTTAGATATAGGTGCTATAACAAAAACTCTAACTCTAGCTTCATGGGCTATGAGGCTTATAAGACTAGTACCAACCTTACTAACAACAGCACCATTAACAGCAACAGCTTCAGCACCAACAAGAACCTTGTCAACATCCTTCATAAAGAACCTTACAGCACTATCAATAACGAGTTTAACAGGGTAGCCGAGCTTAGAGATCTCGCTAGCTGTAACAAGACCCTCCATACCAGGGCGTGACTCTGTTACATAAAACTCTAGCTTCTTACCATCATCTCTAGCTTTCTTTATAGCCTTTAGAACACAGAGACTACGGCTATGTGTAAGAACAACATCTCCATCAACAAGTCTATGGCTAGCTATATGAGCAGCCTCTTCACAATCTCTAACAATCCTATCCTTCCAATAACCTATTCTCTCACTAACACTACTACATATATCTCTAATAGAAAGCTTATTCTCTACACCATCAACTATTAAGAGACCAATATCCCTTAATACATTAGTAGCTTGAGCACACGCAGGTCTCTCACGTGAAACACGATCCACAATACTTCTATAAACTCTATAAAAGTCTTTATAACTCTCTATACTAGTTAGAGAATCTCTCATACTATCTAGTACGTTAATAGTGTACTCAGTACCAGAAGACATAATAGAGTATCCATGTCTCTTAAGCAGTTCTTCAATAGACAACATATACACCTCAATACCTTAATAATCTACTATAATATCATACAAACAACTATATATTACTCACCGTTTACTACAAAATCTATCTCCTACCAGCAAGTAGAGAAGCTACTTCATCAGATGTCTTAGAAGATAATGCTTCAACACTACTAAGACGTGGTCTCCATGGAAGGTTGAGTATGGGCTTCTTCAATAAGGCTATTACAGTAGATGTCTCTAGTGCATTCCAGAGATGCCTTATAGAACCAACTACTGATACAGCTCTAGCATACTCTCTCCCATCATAAACCATTACTCTACCAGGTGCTACTACAACAACATATTCACTCTCAAGAGAACTTGGTATAGGTGCTGCAGCATTATTAAAGCTTTCAATAACTACTAATGGATTCCTATTCCTATGATAGTATAGTATCTTATCTAGCTCTCTATACAGTGTATCACTATAAAGTAGCTTTAATATATACTCTCTACTAGCTTTTTCAAAAACACCCACCTTATCTAAAAACTCTTTAATACCATCAGTTAAAGTCTCTACTATGTAGTACAGGTTATCTTCTACAAGGAAATGTATTGAATAAGGCTTACCATGTTCAAGTATAGTGTATCTTAGTAAAACAACTTGTCTCTCCAAATCCTCTGTATAATCAAGATATGTACGTATCCTATCAATATAATAGCCTGGATCAGGCGGTATAAGGAGTAAGTCTAACGGTGATATAAGCTCTACTTCATCCAACCGATCGGTTATACTAGCAAGCTTATAAGCATCTTCACCAATAAGTTTACCAAGACTAATACTATTAACAAGTGTATGGTATTGATACCATGCATTATGTCCACCAACTGGTTTATACGGGTAGGGGTTTATACCAATAGACTTTAATGAACTAATAAGCTCTAGAGCAAAGCTAGTCTTACCAGAGTCATGTCTAAGTATACCAGACACTAGCACCATCAACTTCTATATCCCACACCTCCAGTACAACTACACTCTTCTATAGATATATTTAACACTTCTACAAACCTTATATACTTCAAAAGCAATGTCTAGATAAACTAGAGAGGAGCATCGATCATGTCTAAAACACTGTTAGTAATGAAGATGATTGCTAGAACTAGAGTGTACTTGCTAATAGTAGTTCTATCGCTACTTGTTATCATAATGGGTATTATAGGCTCAATAATTATATCAGCTAATACGGTAAACTATGCATCAATAAAACTAGGTGAGAGAGTAAGAGATCATGTTAAGCTATCCTTTAGAGTAGAGCCTAGTAGCTATAACATCTATAAAGAATTTGATAATAACATCACAAACTATATAGATAGAATACTTAAACATGATGAAATACATAATATATCATTAATAAAGACTCTATCAATATCAATACCAGGTATACTAGTAGGTATTAATATAAGTGATATAAATGTATCAATAAGGCTTCTCCAAGGTCTTAATACTATAGGCTCTGTAGTATATAGTAGTGATAGAATTGTGTTTCAAGGAGTTAGTGGTGGGAGTGCATATATAGATAAAGATTTTATTAGAGAAAACATATCTATTAAAGAAGTAATTGGTAAAAAGCTTTTACTAAAAATAGTTGATCAAGTTAGGAAAGAAGAAGTTTATCAATTAGAAACCTCCTTAGATGGAGTATTTGACGTTATCCAAGACAATATCTCAACTCAAAACATGTTTAGCATGGTTTCTACAGGGTTTGAGTTAGAGAGAATAGCTTTATTTGTCTCATTAGATAGCTTTGACTCAATTGTTAAGGAATTACTTGAAAGGTATGGCGGGCTTTATAGAGAGGATGGTTTTGGTAGAATAGAGTTAGACTATATAGTCTCTATTAGATTAAAAGAAAACTATATACCACTATACGATCCCGATCTAGCTTTAAGAACTATAGATGAGTTCATAGATAATGTAGTTGATAAGGAGGCTTTGAGAACTCTAGGATACAGTATTAAACCTAAAACAACTACATTCCTATTCTTTACAATACACTCAAGTACTTCAATACATGTTAGTAGGGAATCCGAAGAGCTGATGGGTAGCGTAGACCTACGTTCTCCATTAAAAGATGTTATAACAGCATCTAAGGGGCTGGGACAGGCTCAAATGGCTCAGCAAGTTGTCTTTAGTGTTGTTATACCATTGTTTATTGGTTCATGGTTTCTACTATCAACAACTAGTACTCTACTTATAGATTATTTGAGAAGGGGTATAGCATTACTATATACTAGAGGTGTTAGTATAGATCTTATCAAGAGTTCTTATATACTACTGCTAGTAGTAGCTATAATTATTACATCATTAGTAGCTGTACCATTAGGTGTTTATGCTGGAAACTATATTGCTTCACTAATGTATAGTAGGTTGTATGCTAAGGTATTTCCAACAGATCTAACTCTATATATTGTATCCTTGATCATAGCTTCTATAACAATAGCTCTACTATTTAGGAGTATTAGTAAGTTGTTTAAAAAGACAAAGTTTGATCTCACACTAGTCACTAGAATATATGCTCCAACACCTAGAGAGGAGTGGAAGCCTAGTACACTACTAATAGTCTTTACAATACTTAGTACAGTAAAGTATGCTATGTGGATTGCTGGTGTAACAGTAGCTGATCTAATGCTCTATGCATCAAGATCTGGTAATATGGGTCTTGTTATAGCTGTAGTAATATATGCTATACTAGATCTTATATTAAGGATTATAGCTCCATATGTAATAACCTACTTTATAGTAATGTATATAACTCATTCAGAAAGGATACTAGGCTTTCTATCAAAGACTTTATCAAGAATAGTATCTGGTAAATACTATAATGAGGTATCACAGATTATATCAAAAGGTTCTTCAAGACTATACAAAGCATCATTTATTATAGCACTAGTACTAGCTATAGCATTCCAGTACATAGGGTTGAGCAGTAGCTATTCTGAGTGGTATCCGGGTGTAAAAGAGTTTTATCAACAACTACTTGGATCATATGCACTGCTTATGGAGTATATTATGGAGGGCAACCTATATGCTTTCAAATCTGTAGTACTCTATGGTGTAGCTTTAGCTGTTCTTTCATCAATTCTAGTAGCTATTGTTATGACAAGGGATCTTGAGAAAGAACTTGTTGTACTACGTGCACGTGGTGGTGGGAAGAAGGATATTATACGTATACTCTATGGGGTAATCTTTACACTTGTAGTACTAAGCATGATTGTGGGCTTTATAGCTGGAGGTATATGGCTCCGTGGATCACTTATAGTTAGTTATAGTAGTCTTAAGACAGCTATTCAAGGAACGGGTTTAAAGACAAACCAGACTATACCAGAGCCATCTATAGTCTTTAAACCAGTTGATATAGCCTATATAGTCCTAATCATATCAATACTCCTCATACTCCCGCTCCTATCCATACTATACTGGTTCCGTAAACCAGTTGTTGAAAAGATTAGGGGTGTTATGTCTTGAGTAGGGGGTTGGTTGTTAAACTAGTTGATGTAGTTAAGATATATCGTGTTGGTTCAACAGGTGTGCAGGCACTACGTGGTGTTTCACTAGAAGTTGGTCCTGGAGAGATAGTAGCTATTATGGGTCCTAGTGGTAGTGGTAAAACTACACTACTCAACATTATAGGTGGTGTTGATAAGCCTACAGCTGGACATGTATATGTTAATGGTAGAGACCTGGTTTTGTTTGATGAAGAAGCTCTTAGAAAGTATAGGCTCTACAAGATCGGGTATGTATTCCAGTTCTTCAACCTTATACCAACACTTACTGTATTAGAGAACACTGTCTTACCAATGATAGTAGCTGGTATACCTAGAAGTAAAGCTATTGATAAAGCTAGGAAGTTGCTTGAACAAGTGGGTCTTCTAGATAAAGCTCATAGACTTCCTGAAGAGATTAGTGGTGGTGAGAGGCAACGTGTTGCTATAGCTGTTGCATTAGCCAATGATCCACCGTTAATACTGGCTGATGAGCCAACTGGTGAACTAGATATTGTTAATGCTGAAAAAGTTATATCACTACTTAAACAGCTTGCACACTCTGGTAGAACAGTTATTGTATCAACACATGATCCAAGGATAGCACGTATGACAGACAGGATCTACTTACTTGAAGAGGGTAGGGTTAAGGGTGTATATAAACCTGAAAGCCTTACTGGTGAAACAAGTGTTAAGGAGGTTGCTGTTGAGAGACAGCTTGTAGACTATCTTAAGAAGAGGATTAGAGATACACTTATAGAGGTTGATGAGCTTACAGACAAGTTTAAACGTGGAGAGATCGGTGTTGGAGAATTTACTAGTAGGTATAACTTGTTAAAGTATAGGATCGAGGTGTTTAAGGAAGAGCTTGCTAGACTAGGAGCTGGTGCTGAAGCATAAGTCTTTCGTTGAGTTTATATAGCTTAATCCTTATTTTCCCTAATACAATGTATATAGTATCCTGCTTAGAGGTGGTAGGAAGTGAGACATGTGTTTGTTAAAGGCTGTTCAATAATACTGTTACTAATAGCACTATTGTCGATAACATCTAGTATTTCTATAACAGTTTCTGAAGAAATAGAGGTTAGGGATAGAATTGTATTCATATATGCTCCAGGCCTCAGCTACGTTGATCTAGTAAATTATCTTGGAGAAAACCATACACTTGTAAAGAACTCTTCACTAACAATACTTTATCCAAAACCACCGTTTACATCACTATACTATGAACTACTGTTTATAACTAATGGAGAATACAGTCTTGACACAGGTATACCTATAGACTACTATATAGAGGCATGGAATGGTTCAAAGATAGATCCATTGGATGTAGTTGACCAGGACGTTATAAAGAGTCTATGGGATTCACTAGATACAGTATTCATATATACTAGAGCAGTTGATCCAAGTGTTCATGTAAGAACAGTTAATCCCTATATAAACTATTCAACAACAGTTATACCTCCATCAGTTTTCCTAGTAAAAGCTGGAGCTACAGTTGAATGGAGTTTGTTAAATACTAGTATTGAGCTAAAGGTTTCTAATAGAAACTATACAATTGATATTAAAGACTATACAACAGTAGTGTATGCTGGAAATGAGTCACCAATTATAACATTAAATGTAACAGGAAATAATACTGTTTTAAAGAATGGATTATATAAGTTAAGGTTTGCCGTATTCCATGTAGTAGAGGATATGTATCTAATTGTAACACCTGGTACAAGGCTTAGTGGCACAGGCTTATCTAACTATTATAAAGACTATGGTAAACCACTACCTATTGGTCTAGTGCTTTCAAAAGAGGATATGCTTGAATTGATAAAGTCTAGTGATGCTGTTAAATGGCTTGTTAAGGAATCTATTAATGAGTATACTAATATTGTAGAATACGTTATTAGGAAGAAGACAAAAACCTACATGTACATATACTATCCATTCTTTGAAGAAATAAGCTACTTAAGGGATCATATAGGGTCTGGATTATATGATGAGCTTATGGAGTATGCTTACAGTAAGTTATACGGGATCATAGATACTATAATGGATCAGCTTGTCGATGCATACATAGATATTGTATCACCATACACTATTGTTGAGCCGGAGAGAATAGTCTATGTTAATGGAGAGAGTATAGCACCTGGTGTTATAGAGTATGATGATAGTATAGTAGAAGACTTTGTTAATGAAAACATATCGTTTACAGTAGACTATATTAGTGGTAGGAAAGTCATACTCTATACACCAATAGATGTATCAGTTAATGGTGGTATAGCAATAGGCTATGGATGCCAGCTAGCATACCCTGTTGAAGAGAAACAAGTTACACCAATAGCTCCAGCTGACTGGATTATAGGTGGTTCACAGTATGTGACAGGCTTTAGAGGCTATGGTATTAAACAATACATTAGTGATATAAGGAAGTATAGAGAGCAGGTTACAAAGCTTGAAGCACGTGTACATGACCTAAACGCTAGTATTAGAAATCTAGAAGACCAGATAGATCGATTGAATACAACACTTGGGAATTTTGAAGCTGTAAAACTAGAGCTACAGGATAAGATCGATAATTTAACAAGTGATATTAGGAGGTTAGAGGATGAGAGAAACCAGGTAATGCTCTATCTAACAACCGGTTTAGCTAGTGTAGTTGTTCTCTCAATAGTGTTTGTATTGATTATAAAGAGTGCTTCTAAGAAGAAGTACTAGCTTCTATAAGCCAGTAAGTGATCTAAGGTATTTTATATAAACATCTATATTAACGACTGTCTTAAACCATAGGAATACCATAGCTAATGCTATAAGTACTCCTATAAAGTTTACAGTAAAACCACTCGATCTAAGCTTGGCTATTCTAAACCTATAGTTACTGACTGGATATAATGGGTAAACTCCACGTACTGTTAAAGAGTCTCCAAATAAGTGGAGCATCCATGAACCAGAGAATACTATAAGAGTCTTCTCTATAAATAAGTTGAAGGGATAGGGTGATAATGGATACTGTATATAGGTCTGGTATAATACTATATAGATTATAGCTGATACAAAGCCGGCCATCCATATGTTATGAAGGCTCTTTCTATGCTTAAACCTTAGATCAAGGTCTGGAATCCATCCCCCAATCCATCCAAGAATTAGTAGGTAGAGTATAAGGAGTGGTGCATTAGTAGATGCTAGTAAGCCAAGAGCTGAACCCATTAAACCATGAATACTCCTTCTCAAAACACTAGTCCACCTACAAACTCTATTCCTAGAATAATATAGGTGGAATATATAACTAGTTAAGAGAGGTATTAAGAGAATGCCATGGAGTATATAGTTTATGTGGAGCAATCTTCTTCTCTCTACCAAACCTCTCAATAGGCTTCATTAAGTGTTTAAAAGCTCTAGGTGGTGGTTGATACCATCCAGTCTCTAGAGTTCTAGGTACTTCCAAGGCTATCTTCATAGCTTTAGAGTCTCTAAACCCGCATTTTGGACACCTATAACCCTTACCCTTGCCCATACTCTTCATACGCTTACCACAATGTGGACACTTTGGAGCTTCATAGCGATACTCTCTAGTAAGCTTTAGAACAAGTAGTTTCTCAAGATTAATTGTTGGCCCATGCCTACTACTTTGTGGACGCACCATACCATATACTTCAACAAGATCTCCTGGTCTAAGCTGGTAAGCTATCTCTCTAAAACCTCCAGTAGGCTCATAGACAGCTACATCAACTTCTCTAACACCATCACTTACTCTAAAAACTACATGACCACCTGGTATACGGGTAGGCCTGCTTGATACATGGACTCTAGCTATAACACCTGTATATACATAGGCTTCACTTAGGGAATCTATTCTACGTAGATGCATGTCTGTAGCTTGGTTAGTACGATAGATAACCCACATATCAACTGGTTCAATTATGTTAAGCATTTTAAAAGCTTTAACAAGAACACTTGGTTCTTCACCACGTATACCAAGGAGAACTGGGTCTGGACTATGTGGTGTTATAAGTGGTCTATCTACTTCATAGTCGTAGTTTAGGAAAGTATAGCCTTTTGTAACACGATCCATTTCTCTAACACTCAGTGGATCAACTAGTCTAGGTCTACCCCAATAATCTGGTCTACGATAAGCTATTAACTCATAAGTATAGTCTACACCATCCAGTGTAACACCAATAGACGCTAGTGAACCAATAAGTCCACGTCTACCTTTAGAAAACAAGTGGTATCTTACACGATCCCTATACTTATCAATAACTCTATCAACTAGATCCAATGGTATAATGTCCTGTACAGCTTTATAGCCAAGCCATTTAATGCGATCAGGTATTTCACCTAGAATCATTGAAATAACAGGATGGCTTGATGGATGATAGAATTCGCCAATATATTCATCAACAAATCCTACTACTTCATCAAAAAGCTTATAGGCGTAGTCTATACCTGGTACCTTAATATGGAGAGCAACACCTCCATTACCACGTGTCTTCCATGGAACACCGGGGTTCAGCCTAATAAGACAAGGGTAGTCAATAAAGTCTATCCATGGTCTATCATAGTATCTACGTATGATTTCTGAAACAATATGTGTTGTACATCCACCATAAGGACTATCTATATCGTCAAAGCCTATGTGTATTTTAGCCAATCTATAACTGCACCTCTGTAGTATTACTGGTGAAGGCTATATTAGTAATCACCTGCTATGCATATACTATCTAGTAGCTAATAAGCTAATGATAATTATGATCGCTTATTCAAAATAGTATGATTATATGAATACAATATAGGACAACCTAATTAATCGAATAGTTAATATTTCGCTCTAGAGAGTAAAAAACTGGTGAAGCAGGCTTGGCTGCTACCCCGCTCCGCTCTATTATGACTGAGTTTACTCGTATAGAAGGCGTCCGTGGCTGTGCTGTTATAGGAAAGGATGGGTTCGTTATAGAGAATGTCCTAATGGGTGGCGGTATAGACCCTGACGCACTAGCTGCTATGGTGACAACGTTATACGGTACAGCTGATCGTCTTGGCGGCGAGTTAAAGCTTGGTGATGTAGATATAGCTATTATAGAGTATGCTAACAACTATGTACTGGTCCAGGATCTAGGGGAGGCACTATTTACTGTACTAGCTGACAAGCGTGCTATTCTAGGACGTATAAGGTTTGAGATGAAGAGACAACGTGATAGAGTGAGAGCTGCTCTCTAGTGGAGGCTAGAGTATCATGACTAGAGACAAGCCTACTGTAGAGGAGTATATAAGGAGGTACCGTGAGACCGCTGAAAAGGAGATGCGTGGAGAGGTCTCCTTAAGAGAGAAGGCAACAAGCTATACTACAGTAAACTTTCTTAATCCAGCAAGACCCTATATGAGCTCGTTGAATACAGATGATACAAAGTATGTGATCAACTTTAGACTTGTTAGACACAGTGAGTTAGATCGAGTTGTAGGATTGTCTGCTGCTAATACACTATGGTATAATGCTGGTAAGCAACTAGGTATACTAGCTGTTGAGAAAGGACTTATTAAGAGTCTTGACGACCTACTAAACTTTGTTGTAAACCAGAGGATTGGGCTAGTAGATGTCTATAAAGAGTCTAGTAATAAAGCACGTATACACGTCTATGAATGTATAAGCTGTGCTGGAATACCAAATATAGGTAGGCCTGTATGCCACTTTGAAGGAGGGCTTATAGCTGGTGTGCTATCAAAGCTTATGAATGCTAAAGCACGTGCTAGAGAGACACACTGCTGGGGTACTGGATACAGCTTCTGCGGATTTGATGTAATATTCTACTAGTATAATATACTGTACTGTAAGTACAATACATAGTCGGTGGGATACACTGGGTTGAGTATAGTAGATAAACCAGAGGTCTTCGACCAACTTGTTGAGAGGCTTAGTAAGCTTAGTAGTGTAGAATATATTGTAGTAGCTCACGAGGGCTTACCATACAAGATCGCTAAGATAGATCTTAGTAGAGCTGATGTAATCATAGCTCTTGTATCAGACGTTCTATCAAAAACTATCAAGTACAAGGGTATATCAAGCAGTATTGACTGGGTTTCACTAGGGTTGTCAACTGGTAAAGCACTATATATCAGGATGTTTAATAGCTTTACACTAATTCTAGAGTGTGATCGAGAGATTATTGGGCAAATACACGATATAGTTAACAGGTTTATTAAAGATAAACTATTTAAATGTAGTAAATGTGGATTAGAACTAGATTCTATAGAAATAAAATGCCCATATTGTAGTAAAAACATTGTTGCTTCAAGTATTAGATGTCCATACTGTGGAGGATGCATTGGTATACGTAGGTGCCCTAAATGCAGATCTAGGATTAGGTATAATGGTGAACTAGTACGTGTTAGAACTAAGGCTCTCATACCAGGTATAGCTTTATCAACAGCACTAGGGCTAGCACTCTGGCTAATAAATCCTGTAGTAGGCTATACAGCTCTACTCGCTGGACTATACTTTACAGCAATAATATCCTATCCTACAAGCACTTAGGGGTAGAGAATGTTCCTTAGCCGTGGGCGTACAATAGCTATTCATGACCCGTGGAGGAATAGTTTAAGAGAAGTTCTTAGAGAGCATATGCTATCAAGGTTTACAGGTAGGATAATATCGTATGCACGGAAGTATGATGCATATATTGAGATCTTGCGGGGAGAGGCTATAGGCTTAATAGTTGTTGAGAAAGAACGTGGAAACATATACTATGGAGATAAAGCAGTGGACTATATAAATAGGCTACTAGATGTGAGAGAAGGTATGATAGAGGTTATAGAGCTTGATGAAAACAAGGTAAACATTGACTTAAATGCAGAACCTAGTGCTAGAGTGAAACAAGAGACGGCATCTGAGTTAAACACTATCTTAGGTCTAGCTGAGTATAGAGAACAAGAGGTTAGGTATGAGGCTAAGCCGGAGGTTAAAACCAGTGTTAATCAGCCTCGCAGCAGGATAGCTGAGGTTATTGAAGCATTTGTCTCACATGCAGCTAACCATGCCGACCCATATGTTATCTTAAGTGATGTTGTAGCGTTATCTATGGTAGTATTGAGATCAAGGTTTATTGGGAGAAGAGTGTTTAGAAACCTATATGAGCTAGAATACTGTATTAAAAACGAGCTTATAAAAGATGCTCCATTATATATTACGTGTAAAGCTAGAGATAAAGAAATAAGACTGCTTATCCAGCTTAACAAATACGGTATTGTAATAACGAATAGTAGTGGTACAAGGAGAGTGCATGAAAGCGATTATAGAGAATGTGTAAATATAGTTTGTAAGATATTTAAGATATAGGGTCTTTTAAATCAAATGCTTCTTAAACCAATATTTTTTAACACTATATATACTGTTACAGCTAGATGATGTATATGGAGTGTAGTGGGAAAGAGAATATTCTCTGGAACACAATGAACACTTATGAGTTAGTAGCTAAGAGCTATAGTAGGAGGCCATGGAGTATAGTATTTAGTGTTGTAAATGAGAACACACTACTTGCTGGAGACATAGGCTCGGGTCCCGGGCATAACATGGTTGCTATATTGGAGAAGTATCCTAGACTACGTGGTGTTATTCTAGACTATTCCTATAACATGGTGTATCAGGGATATAGAGCTAGTGTTAGGAAAGGACTGTGTTGCAGACTACTGGCTATACAGTGTGATATGAGAACATTACCCTTTAGAAACCAGGTATTTGATACACTACTCTATATAGCTTCTATACACCACATACCATGTCGTAGATGGAGGAGAACTGTTTTACAGGAAGCATACCGTGTTCTTAAAACTGGTGGTGTACTACTTGTTACTGTATGGGCTAGGTATCAACTATACTTTCTACCACAACTAGTTAGGAACATTACCTCTAGACTAAAGGGTTTAAAGGAGAGTATTGGAGACATAGTTAAGCCCTGGAGACATGGAGAATCTATCTTATTTAGATACTATCACTTATACTCTCTAAAAGAACTTGTAGACGATATAATGGATTCCGGGTTCAAGATCGTTGATAAAGGAGTGTATTATCCAAGAAAGAGTTTTTTAAAACCATATAAGAACTACTACGTTATTGGCTTAAAATAGTTCTTTATCACACTTTAATCACAGAGTTATCATGCACCTATTTATACTATTTATCTATAACTGTATGCACATAGTATCCACTACAGCCTAGGTCTAGAAAGAATATCTGCCAAGGATAGTGGTGTATAGGTTTGAGTGAAAGCATCATAGTCTTAGAGAATGTATGGAAGATCTATAAGAGTGGTAGAGTAGAATATCCTGCTCTTAAAGGAGTCAACCTAGAGATCTATAGAGGGGAGCTAGTTGGACTAGTAGGGCCTAGTGGTAGTGGTAAGACTACGTTACTCAACATTATAGGTGGTATAGACACGCCTACAAAGGGTGTAGTACGTGTACTTAGTGAAGATATTGGTCGTAGAAGTGAGGGTTGGAGAGCTAAGTGGAGGAGGAAGAGTGTAGGTATAGTTTTCCAGTTCTTCCACCTTGTACCAACACTCAATGCTTTAGAAAACGTTATGCTCCTAATGGAGCTTACAGGATTGTATAGGAAGAGTGAGCGTAAGAGGAGAGCACTTGAGTTACTAGAATTTGTTGGATTAAAGGATAAGGCTTACAAGTATCCTAGTGAGCTTAGTGGTGGTGAACAACAACGTGTAGCTATTGCCCGTGCACTAGCAGCTGACCCACCCATAATACTAGCTGATGAGCCAACAGCAAACCTTGATACAGTGAATAAGAGGAAGGTTATAGAGCTACTTGTTAAAGCACATAAGCTTGGTAAGACAGTTATTATAGCAACTCATGATGAAGGACTAGTAGTTGATGCTACACGTGTTATACATATTGTTGATGGTATTTTAAGGTGACTACTCCATGCTTATAATAAAGAATGGTTTTAGACTATTTTATAAGAGGAAGCTTGAAACAATAGCTGTTATACTACTTCTATTCTTTGCATCATCAATGTATTTAGCACTATATATTGATAAAGACAACTTCATATACTATGTAAACAAGGCTATGGTTGAATCACTTGGACATGTATCAGTGTTTGGAGCATTTAATGGGTCAGCACTAGATATTGTTAAGGGTATTGATGGAGTTGAGAGAGTTACAGCATACTATTACTGGAAGGGAATATTCTATATTGAGAGGAATGTTAGTAGTGAAACAGTTAGGGTTAAAGAGGATATAGTGTTAGTTGATGAAGCTATACTACATGGAGAAAACACTAGTGTTCATATAGTGTTGAAGGAGGGTAGGTATCCAGAGAACATACATGAAGCTATAGTATATACACCAGTATATGGTGGAGAAGGCTCAATGATGCTGCCTAAGGAGCTACAAGTAGGATCTACTATAACAGTGTACTCCTACGGACACGGCCGTGTTCTTAGAAAATATAACTTAACGATCGTGGGTAGGGCTATCGGCTTAGGTTCATATAGTTCTCCAGGTGAATACACTATCTTTGTTAAAAGGAGTCTCATAAGAGAGGTTACTAGTGGAAGTTATTCATGGATAGTAGTGTACTCTAGTAATGAAGATGATGAATATATTGAGGAGTTAGGTAATAAAGTAATTAATGAATTGAAGAGAAACGGGTATTATATTGTTGGTTCATGGATTAACAAGCCCGGTGAAAACCGTTCTTCTCTAAAAACAATATATCAGCTTTCCAAGAATCCTCAAGCCATTGATCCCTTATTCTAAACCATTCTCTACCAAGCCTCTTACACATACATGCTTCCCATATAGCGTGTTCAATAATCGATCTAAGATTGTGTTCTCTATCCTTCTCTACTTCCTCAATAACGATAGATCTACTCTTAGGTAACTGCTCCATTTCTCCAATTCCCTCCAATCAATTATCTCTTTAAATAAGTTATAAAGGTATATAGCGTCTGATAAATCCTTATCTGAACCAAGGTATAGTTTATAAACGATCTGTAGCTCTAAAGGAGAGATCATTAGTTTATGCATACTATTAATAACTACAGAATATGCTTTCTCTATAGATACTCTATGGAGAAGTGTTTTCTCAAATCTATACTTTATATTAGGTAGTACATAGTTGTTATAGTAGAACCTAATTGATAGATCACTTAATAGGTATTCATTATATAGCTTTTTAACAGAGTCTATAGTATCTAGATTCCCCTGCAACGAGTTAAAGCCTTGTTTCATAAGTGAGACACATAGTTTCAAGAACTTATCTTGTTCTATTCTTTCACTAATAAAGTCTATATCATCACTCCTACGTGCTCTACCAAACAATATAGCTACATAACCTGCTACTATAGAGTATCTTATACCAATATCATTAAGTGTTTTAGAAAACATTATTGCTAGTCTATCCTCTATTGTAAGTATCTCTTTTTCAAGAAACAAGGTCTTATCACTAGGTTTGAACAATATGTTATTAGTTATCCTAATAGTCTCCACTATAGACACCACTATCTAGTATAGTGTATTAAAGACACTATGTTATAACTCTATAATAGCATCTATTTAACCCACTCTAAACTACATCATAGACTGTGGGAGGGAAAAGTGTTAGTTGAGAAAGCTGTTAAAGCTAGAGAGCTACTTAGAAGACTTGGTAGAAAGCCGTCCCGTATACTATCTGGTGTAGCACCAGTTGCTATAATGACAAAGCCTTATCCATGTCCACACGGTAAGTGTATCTATTGTCCTGGTGGACCAGAGTTTGATACACCACAGAGCTATATTGGTGAAGAACCAGCTCTTATGAGAGCAGTAAGAGCTGGCTACGACCCTTATGAACAAGTACGTGTAAGGCTTAGACAATACGAGATACTTGGCTACTTCCCGTCTAAGGTAGACCTTGTTATAATGGGTGGTACATTCCCTGCAATGCCTCTAGACTATCAAGAATGGTTTATTACTATGGCTCTTGAAGCTATGAACCGTTATCCAGAGCCTAAGCCGGGTAAATGGGTTAGTCTAGAAGATGCACAGAAGCGTAACGAGGTTGCTAATGTGAGATGTATAGGGCTTACTATTGAGACACGTCCAGACTGGGCTAGAGAGAGGCATGCTGACTGGATGCTCTACCTTGGTGCTACACGTGTAGAGCTTGGTGTACAGAGTATATATGATGATGTACTAGAGATTGTACGTAGAGGCCATGGTGTAAGAGAGACTGTAGAAGCTACACGTATATTGAAGGATTCTGGTTTTAAGATAGTGTATCATATAATGCCTGGACTACCTGGCAGTGACCCCGACCGCGATCTTGAGATGTTTAAAGAAATATTTAGTAATCCCGATTTTAGACCAGATTATCTAAAGATCTATCCAACCCTCGTTATTAAGGGTACAGTATTGTATAGTTGGTGGAGGGAGGGTAGGTATAAGCCTTTAAGTGATGAAGAAGCTATAGAGCTTATAAGTGAAATGTATCGTTATATACCAAAGTATGTACGTGTGATCAGAGTACAACGTGATGTACCAGCACCAATAATAGAAGCTGGTCCGAGAAAGGGTAATCTAAGAGAACTTGTTGAGAAACGTTGTATAGAGAAGGGTATATGTATAAGAGAGATAAGGTATCGTGAAGTAGGCCGTCAGTTATGGAGGTACTGTAAACTACCAGATCCAGAGAATACAAGGATTACAAGATATACTTATGAAGCTAGTGGTGGGGTTGAAGAGTTCCTAGCTGTAGAGGATACTGTTAACGATATACTAGTTGGTTTCTTAAGACTACGTATACCTAGTGAGAAAGCTCATAGGAGAGAAATAGACTCCCATACAGCTATTGTACGTGAACTACACATATACGGTCCTATGGTACAGCTTGGTAAGAAGCCGCACCCATTATTTGAATGGCAACACCGTGGATGGGGTAGGAGGCTATTGGCTGAAGCTGAGAGGATTGCTTTGGAAGAGTATGGTTGTAGGAAGATACTTGTTTTATCTGGTATTGGTGTACGTGAATACTATAGAAGACTAGGCTATTATCGTCCAGTAGATAGCCCGTATATGCATAAGAATCTATATTAACAAGACTATATAGTATAACACCATACCTGTTATAATAGATAGTATGGCTATCCTTACAACTATGATCTTCTTTAAAGTAAGTGATACCTTCTTTAAGAAAGCTAGTGGAGCTATACTAGCTATCACCAATGGAACTATAATGAGTAGACAATAGACTAGTATATATAATAGCCTATAGTATGGACTAGCTATTGATTGTGAAAGTATTGTTAAAAACACTATATATGGAGCAGCACTACACATCATAAAAGTCCATGAAACAACTACTCCAAAAACAAGTATCCCAACTGGCAGTATCCAGAGAGGTAGTTTTTGGAGAAACCCTGGTAGACACTCACGTTCACGACACTCAATAGCTAGTTCTCTACCACTCCTTAGTTCAATGAAGTCTCTAACTATAAAGCCTATGGCTAGGAATAGTATTAGGATCATGAATATCTTTGACAAAGCTATTACAGATGATATAAGGTATCCAGCCAGTACATAGCCTATATAGACACCAGCTATAAACATAGCTACGGGTATAAACTCTTTCCTACCCATAAAACCCATTGTTGAAGCAGTTAATGCTAACAGTATAGTTGTTGATATAGCACACGGGTTTATAGAGTCTATAGCTGCTAGAGCTACTAGTGTTAGAACTATTGTTGTTGAAGCATATTCTCCCGTATCTGTATCCTGTATACTTGTTACACGTGTATAGTTTCTCTCAAAAACGATATCTTCTATTAAACTAATGTATTCTCGGGATGTAATAGATTCTGGTTCAGACTTATAGTAGACTAGTATTCTATCAGGATCCTCTATAACCATAAGATTTATCCAGAAATCTCTATCACGTATAGCTCCCACTACAATAGCTGTCACATTACCCTTACTATTAACTACCACTGAAAATGGAGTATATGCTAGTTCGTCTTCACTAATACCTAGTGCTTCAGCAACTGTTTTAATAAGCTTAAAGTATTCTTTAACGTATTTTTTTGTTGTATAGACTTCTCTAAACGTATAGTTTATACCATTATCGTTAAAGAACTCTTTTAAAACTTTACAAGCACCACAATAGTCTGATCCATAGATTACTACATAGCAATTGCTTGTATTTAAACTACTAGGTACACTAGAGCTGTATGGGTTAGTGGATGCACTTGATTCTCCATGATATGATATTAGAGCATATACTGTTAAAGCAAGTATTGTAAACACTATAACACCTAGTATTAGTAGAGGCGTTTTAGATGGTTCTTCTCTTCTAATCACTATAGCTCCTCCTACATGAGTATCTACTAGACGTCTACTCATTAATATATCAAGATTATATCTAGTCATAACAACCTATATACATACTTCTCTACAAAAGCCTAGATACTATATAGCCTATTGTTTTAAGTCTAAAAACATGCTATACACCTACCTATAGGTGGGGTATGTGATTCTAAGTGATTGGGATATTAGAGTGTATATTGAAAAGAAACTATTAGTTATAAAACCACTATACAACGACGCTATTAGGGAAAACGGTGTTGATCTAAGGTTTGGAAATGAGTTCTGTAGATTTAAGAAGGGATATGGTTTAATAGACACTAGATCAACTAGTGTAGGTGATTTTCTGGAATGCAGTGTTGTTGATAAAGGATTTACTATAAACCCTCTAGAACATGTACTAGCAACTACTGAAGAGTGGATAGAGCTACCCAATGACCTTATAGGATTCGTTAACCTACGTAGTACATTTGCTAGATATGGACTATACATACCGCCTACAGTAATAGATGCTGGTTTTAAGGGGCAAGTGACTATAGAGATTATTGGAGGTGGTCTACCAGTAAAAGTTTATCCGGGACAGAGATTTATTCATGTAATATTTGCTCGTACAAGTAGTCCAGTCTACAAACCATATAGTGGTAAATATCAGTATCAGAGAGGTGTAGCTCCTCCAAAACCAGATAGATAACCTCTATAAGGTAAGGTTTCTTAATACTATTCTAAAACACATTTTCTAAAGAAACTTGGTTGTTATAGAAGATTTAGTATGAAAAGATAGGTTTCCTATCATAACTAGTATAGATAGAGTGTAGAGTATGGTGTGTAGTTTGGATAGGAAATTTCTTGTAACAATAACTCTACTAGTAATAGCTTTAGTATCTTTATTAATAATCCTATACACTTACATACAGATACTAGTGAATCAAGCCATATATGTATCACCAACTACTACTTGTTTTATAGAGAATAATGCTGTATTAATTAATGAGAGTGAGGCAGAGAGATTTCTTAATAATATAGGTCTTAGTTTAAGTGATATAGTCTTAGTTAGTAACAATAGTAGAGTATATTATGCCTACTCTATAGACATTCTAACTAATACTGATATAGTTAGGGATGAAAATGGTAATGTAGTAAAGGATGTCCATCCACTAGATAGGAATTCACTATACATTATAGTTACAAGGGATAATGCTAGACTACAACCATGTAGATATGATCCTGAGAGAAACCGTTCTCCGCCTACGGTCTTTAAAGGTTGCTGTAGACGGTTCATCACGGTTTCCCCTAGCCCCCTCCCCGCCCGACTAGGGTGGAGCGGGTATTGGGAACTAGGGGTCACCATGTAGATCCCCCAACTACACCACTTTATAAACATACCTAATAGCCCTTAAAACAAGAAGAAACCTACAAAGACCTTAAAAGACCCACAACTCAGAAACAGCTTCCGAAACCCTACAGTTGTATATGACAATGTTACAGGAAGATATATTTATGACAACATGATGCCTATACCCTTATTTATTACATGTACAGACTATATAGAAACTATTATCTACATCCATGTTAATGAAACTAGTGGAGAAATTAATCTAGAGTTTCAGAGGAATAAGCTAATAGCTAGATACAATGATTTTATAGAAGGGAGTAGGAAGGCTGTTAAGAAATTCTATGATGAATGTGTTCCTATGGGTGTAGATAAGTGTCAAGCACCGTGCAAGGAGAGTTTTATAAGATATATAAATGGTTGGCCTATATACGTTATTCCATATCAAGTGTGTTGTGATAATAATACTCCAAATATTGTGTATTATATGAATCGCATGTAAGGACAGAGTATAGGAATGTAGCTATATACATACATTCACTACATAGTGAAGAAGAACTACTAGAGCAAGTATCAATATTTCTAAATCATCTACAGAAAGAGTAAGCATTATAATATGGCTAGTAATTACTTCTATAGGTATCTTTCATCTTTAATGACTACTTCAATTACTACCACTAATGTAGATTGACAAGTAATGGAGTTAGAAGTGTTAAAAAGTTCTGGTTTAAGTAATCCATATTTGTTAAAATAACCTTATTTAGTAATTGGAGATTATAGTAATGGTGTTTTATCTATAACCTATTTTAAGGTGGTATTGGTTAAATAGCTATTGACCTACAATAGTCTTGGGTGTAGTACATTTTGTCTAGTAGGTACCTTGTGTTAAAGAAGGGTGATCGTGTTAAGTGGAGATGTATACGTAGTGGTAGGTGTTGTAGTACTGGACCCAATGTAGCATTGACAGTCTATGATGTATGCCGTATAGCCCGCTACCTTGGTGTTGATTGGAGAGAGCTTCGTGGAAAGTATATACTAGCTATTGTTGCTGACATGATTGCTATACCAGTACTACGTGGTGTTGGAGATGGACTATGTGCTTTCCTTAAGAAGGAGGATGGTGTACCAACTTGTAGTATCTATCCAGTTCGTCCAATGAGGTGTCGTCTCTACCCATTCCACCCAGCTAGCCCTAGTAGAAGAGATATAGTATACTTTGATACTTACTGTCCAGGCTATGGATGTGGAGATGAGGTTGAGCCTCCATGGAGTCTACTAAAAGAGTATTATCGTGAAGTAGAGTTTCAGTATAGGAGGTTGTATGAACTAGTTTTTAAGGAAGGTTATGAGCCTCTAGAAGCTCTTGAAAAACTTATTGATGAGGTATATAGTTGTTTTTAGAGATAGAGCTATATATGAACCAGTTCTATATCTAATACGGTGATTAAATGGACAAAGTTTCTTGCAAAGAGTCTTTAGAGACTCTAAAGAAGTGGTTGAAGGAAGGTATACCTAGTGCTGAAACACTTGTAGACTTTCCATGGGAGGTTGAGGAACGCGGTCCTTCTAGCATTAGAGCTGTTCATCCAAGATTCCCTATTGGTATAGACATTATATGTAGTGATGAAGCTAGGAGTATACGTGTAATTGTATTGACAAAGTTTGATACAATAAACCTTGATAATAAGACACGTATAAAGCTATACCGTAGACTACTACGTATGAACAACATGCCTTTATCAAAATACATACTCTATGGAGAAGATGATACAATAGGTGTAGCTGTTGATCTAAGCATATACAGTCTTGGTAAGAGAGAGTTTAATGATGCACTAGCATTCCTACTTGGAGCACTAGTTACTGTTGCTAAAGAAGTTGGTGTTGAAGAAGAGCTCTACAAATCTATGGTTGAAGAACTAGCTCATCTAGTAGCAAAACACTTTGAAGAGGGGTGGAGCCGTGAAAAACTTGTTGAATACCTAGTAGATATTGTTGGTATGAATCCTAAGGATGCTGAAGACTTCCTTAACACACTAGGTCTTAAAACAACAGACTTGATATCACGTGCTAGAGACACTATGTGTATCTAGATGAGAGCGTAGTCTATAAACAACCTCCATAAGAGACTCAACACGCCTTCTATCAACAGGATTTACTACTATACCATCCTTCTTGAAATAAGTACCAACTATAAAGCCGTCAACAAGATCCCAGTATAACTGGATATTATCAACCCGTATACCGCTACCAACAATTACTGGTTTACTACATTGTCTACGGACAATAGCTATGTCAATAGGATCTGTTTCACCGCCAGTATATGCTCCAGTAACTATAACTGCATCAGCTAGTCCACGATCAATGTTTTCGTGGAGAGCAGTATCTAGATCCATTATAGGTTTTGAATGCTTAACATTAACATCAGCATAGACTCTAACACCACATCCAAGTCTACTACGGAGACAGTGTAGTTCATAAGCTATTGGTTCAAGCAAACCCTCTGGACTCCAAACAGGTTCAGCTAGTGCATTAACACGTATAAAATCAGCTCCTGTCACACAAGCTATAGCCATAGCTTCAACACCACTATTACGTAGAAGGCTTAATCCAACAGGCTTCCCAGCTCTCTTCCTAATCTCCCAAACAATAACTGTATAAGAAGCTATAGTCTCAACACTAGAGACACGTTTAGGGAAAGGCTTGTCCATATAGTTCTCAACAATAACTCCATCAACACCTCCTTCAATAAGAGCATCTAGATCAGATAGAGCATCTACTAGTACATCATCTATAGAGTTTCCACCATAGGGTGAGCCAGGCAGTGTCTTTAAATGAATTACACCAATAACTGGTTTAACAACCTTAAACGGCTCTAGTATACGGGTCATAAACAACCAGCACTCCATAGAGTCTTAAGCATAATCTGATATATTGGGTATAGTAATATATATACATTAGAAGTAAAGGACATGGGAGTATAGAGGTAATGCTATCTACTAGTAAATACTTAGCAGTAACAGTATTGTTGATAGTATTGTTAGCTAACATCGTATACGCTATACCGCAGAGACAAGATCCAGACATGCCTTCTAGTGACAACGTTGTTATTGATAAAGAGGAACTACTTGAAATACTTGATAGACTAAGTGATAAACTAGATGATCGTGTTATAGATAGTTATAGAGTAGCTATAGAAGACTCACTAGAATCTGGAGACTATGAAACAGCTAATGCTCTATTAGAAAAACTTAGAGAGTATATTAATGGAACATATGCTTTAAATAATAGAGTTTTTGATGAAAATACTACAAAGGATCTAGCACTAGTTTCTTCAACAACAAACATTACTGATAGAGGTGTTGAAATAGACGTCTACAAGTTATTAGAGGAGTATGCTGAATTAATCAATAACGAGGATCTAGAGTCTATTATTAAAGAGTTTGAAGAAAACCCGTCAAATATTGATCCAAGTGAATATACATTAATTATGGAGACTATAAATAAACTAGTTGGTAATAAAACAGAAAACATATCTCTTGAAGAAATATTCAGTAGATCTGGTGAAGACATGCTTTCAGAAATAACTGGTTTTAAACCAAACTTCTCTATACCAAAACCAGTATTCAATAAACCGCCTCTAGCTCCTCCAGCTAATATACCTGGCATACCTGTTTCTTCAACAAACCTTGTATCACCAGGTTTTAGTATAGATTTAAACATGGTTTCTACTATAACTCTTCTAGGTGTATTAGTTTATCTTCTAGTTAGGTATAGGAGTTTTATTATAGAACATATTGGCTTAAGGGCTAGGAGGTTTTTTGCTAAAACAATTATTAAAGTAGCCGATATTGTTAAACGTATTGAAGACCCTGTTATTAGATTGTATGGTAGAGCTCTAAAGTATCTATCATTAATTGGTTACAAGAGGTATTATTATGAAACACCTAGAGAGTTTCTTAGAAAGCTTAAGGAGGATGAGTATAGAGTTGTTTTAGAAAAGCTTACAACCGCTTATGAGGAAAGAGTTTATGGATATAAAAGTATTAGTACTAGAAAGATAGACGAACTAACAAGACTTGTTAATAGAATGATCCATGGGAAGAAGCATGGTTAAAGACTATGACCCTAGGTTTAAACTATTTATGCTAATACTTATATTGATAGGTATTATAGCATGTTTCTTTGTACCAGTTGTTTCAATAAACATAACCGCTGAACTATATAGTGGAACAGCTAGTCCATATAATCTTGATTGGATGGGTACAACAGCTTTTAAAGACATTCTTGTTGAGAAGGGTTATAAAGTATTTATTGTAGATGATTGGAGTAAAGTATCTAGGCTAGTAGAAAATGATAGTCTACTAGTATTTATAGCACCTGATAAGCCTATTCCACTAAGTATTTCTAAAGAAGTCTTTAAACTAGTGGTAGATAAGAGAGTAAATCTTCTAATAGCAGATGAGAATGATACATCAAATAATTTGTTAAACATGTTTGGTTTAAGGGTCACTGGTCATGCTATACTAGTTGGTGGTAAAACAGAGACTGGAGAGATGGTTTCATCACCGTTTCCAAGGACAGTCATGTACCCAGGTACTGGAGATACTAAATATATTCTAGAAAACTATAGTATTGTAAAATATAATTATATCAAGTTTTTATTAAAGAGGTATTATCCAGTAAAGACTATTGGTAAGAGATATGTTTTTAGACTAAACTGGGCTTCAAATATAGAGTTTACAAAGCCGTTAGTAACAGATAATACTTCTTCAATAAATATGTCCATAAACATTAGTTATTATATTGTAGGCTATACTAGAGGGTTTCTAGACTATAATGACTCTGGATTACTTGAAGTAGATGAGTTAAATAGTTTTGGAGAAAAAATTACTGGACTATGGGTAGTAGTTAATAATTCTAGTAAGATAGTTGTTTATAGTGATAGCTTTATATTTACAAATCAGGCACTAGAAAGTAATAATACTGTTTATAAGGAATATGTTCTAGATCTTATAGAATCACTTAATATAGGTAGTAAAAAAGTTATTATATTTAATGGATTCTATAATTTACTTAAACAAAGGATTACTGTACCATATCATCCATCAATAGTCTTATATTTCTTAGCTACATTCCTAAAGACAGCTAATGACGTTATAACAGGTCTTGTTAATAAACACGTATTTTCAGCATTCATATTTAGTATAGCTCTTATCAGTATATTGACAATAATGCTTGCCTACATGACTAGTTCTAGAAAATACCGTGAAGTATCTGTAGGTATTGTTGATGAAACACGTGTTATTAGTGAAACAGTTATTAAGAAGAGTGTTATTGAGGGAAAGGGTGTTGATGCTAGAAAGACTATACAGGGTATATGGAAGATACTAAATTATTCTGCAAAGAAGATGTTAGGATATAATGTTAGAGACGCTTTAATTAATAGAGAGTTAATGATAGACTTTTCTAAAACAATAGGTGTTGAAGAAGAGAAGCTTAGTAAGACTCTAGGATGGCTATATAGTGTTTACTTGAAATCTATTGGTAAGAAGAGACTACCTATAATACTATCTTGGAATAGAGCTTTAAGGAAGTACATAAATTATAGTGAGTATATATTAGAACACATGGGGTACACCATAACAAGGGAAGCAGGGTATCGTGGAGTTGAGTCAATCCTCCACTAGCATAGATCCAGAGTATGTAGCTAAGGTAACAAACAGCATATTATCTGAAGCATCAAAGATCATTGTTGGCAAAGAACATGTACTAAGATTTATAGTAATAGCACTATATGCTGGAGGACATGTATTACTAGAAGGAGTACCTGGTGTAGCTAAAACACTAATAGCTAAGACAATAGCACGTACATTCAATATGACATACTCTAGAATACAGGCAACACCAGACTTGCTTCCAAGCGATATTATTGGAACTTTCGTGTATGATCCAAAGACAGGCGATTTTAAGCCAAGGAAGGGGCCAATATTTGCTAATATAGTATTGTTTGACGAGATCAACCGTGCTAGTCCACGTACACAATCAGCACTACTAGAGGCTATGCAGGAGAGACAGGTTACCATAGAGGGTGTGACGTTTAAGCTTCCAGAACCATTTATGGTTATAGCTACACAGAATCCTATTGAAATGGAGGGTACTTTCCCATTACCGGAAGCACAGATTGACCGTTTCCTACTAAAGCTTCTTGTAAAACACCCTAGTCATGATGAGGGTAAGGAGATTCTTAAGAGGATACATAGTATTGAGAGGTTTGAGGTAAAACCAGTTGCTTCAGCAACTGATATACTAGCTATACGTTCTATGTTACCAAGTGTTAAAGTTAGTGAAGAAGTTCTAGAGTATATAGTAAATATTGTTGATGAAACCCATCGTCATCCACTAGTACGTTTAGGCGGTTCACCACGTGCTGCTATAGCACTATACTTGTGTAGTAAAGCTAATGCATTAATTAATGGTAGAGACTTTGTTATACCAGATGATGTAAAGTATGTAGCTCATCCAGTATTGAGGCACCGTATACTTCTTAAACCAGAAGCTGAGCTTGAGGGTATTACTAGTGATAAGATTATTGATGAAGTATTGAATAGAGTTCATGTACCAACACCTGGTGTTGAGGTCTAGACCTCCCTTGTCTGTAGAGAATAGTGGTGTTGGTGAAATAACTACTTCCTACAGACTCTTTGCACTACTCTTAACAATATCCCTAGTTGTAGCTGTATCTCTAGTTTATGAATCTACTATACCGGTTGCTACATACTATACAGTTGCTGTTGCTATAGCATATATTGTTTTTATGAGGTTTATGGTTGAAACAAGTACTCGTATAGTCTATAAGCTTAGAGTTCACCGTTGGTATGAACAACCACTTGTAGAGGGTAAGCCTTTTAAAATGAGGGTTAGAGTACATAACTTATCAGCTATACCACTACTCTATGTAGAAATAAGTGATCACTATCCGCCTCTCTTCCATCTTGTTAAGGGATTTGGTAAAGCTGTAGGATTTATACCATCAAAGGGGTTTATGGAGATAAACTATGTATTAGAGCCTAGAGTAGGTAGACATGTATTCAGTGGTGTAGAGATTGTTGTAAAGGATATACTAGGCTTATTTGCATATAGGACATTTATACCAAATAGTAGCTGTACTGTAAAAGTCTATCCAAAACCATATCCTATACCACCAAGTGTCTTAAGGAGATGGGTTTCAACAAGTCTTGGTCTTACAAAATCTAAGCTAAGGGGTATTGGTACAGAGTTTATGATGTTACGTGAATACAGTTATGGAGATGACTACAGGTTTATTGACTGGAAAGCATATGCTAGACTAAGGAGGCTTTATGTAAAGGTTTTTGAAAGAGAGGCAAGTCTCAACATGATGATCGTTCTTGACGCATCGCCTGCAATGATGTATGGATTAGTTGGTAAGACAATGCTTGAAGAGACGATACGTGTTATATCAGGTTTTGTAAGCCATATAGTTGCTCGTGGAGACTGGGTTGGACTAGCTATTAGAAGTAGTAAGCCATTGATAACAGCTCCTAATAGAGGTCCACTACAGTACTATAGAATACTTAATACATTATCAGGTATAACATGGTCTAGAGATTATCCAGACTATACAATGGCTGATTTATTGAGAGAGAGCTTACTAGCACTTCCTAAGAGAACTAAGACATTGTTCATGATATTCATGTCTCTTGATCCAGCTGGTTATGAGAAGGGTGTCCTTGATAAAGAGATTAGTGAATTAACTAGTGTTATTAATAGAATTATAGGTTTAAAACATAGTGTTGTTATAGTATCTCCACTACCAGAACTCTATGAACTAGAGTTGCTTAGCGGTATTGAAGCAAGTGTCTATCTAGCTATTATACTAAGTGGTATAGAAGCTGCACAGAAATACGCTAGAATGCTACGTAGTAGAGGTGTTAAAGTAATACAAGTTGGTCCATCAAGTCTACTACCCCGTCTCATAGGGTTTATAGAGAGGTATAGGGCGGTAATAACATGATCTTTGGTGTTAGAGAGAGGCTTCCATCAAAGTATAGGATAGCTTATCTAACACTATACGTGCTACTAATAGCCTACCCTATCTATAGAGTCTCTGTTGGTGTATCATATCTGTCTCAACTATATGGAGCACTTGTAGCAGCTTCTTCATTCCTTATAATACTAGGTATAGTGTATACTCGTTCAGAATTGATAGTACTATACTATGTTTTCGTATCCATAGTTTTCAAGATATGTATGGTTAAAGAGCCTTCTATTGGAGAGTTTATTATATACTCTCTAGTTATACTACATGGAGACATGATCTCTAAAATACTAGTCTATGGTATAGGCTATAGGAGGATTAGAACAAGTGTTAAAGGACTACTATTATTCATAACTGTTGTATTAAGTCTACTAGCACTATACATGGTTATAACATATCTTGCTACAGGATTGTTTATTAACTTATCAAGTAACGTTGTTGAAGCTAATGTATTAACTGAACTAACTTTCGGTAAGGTGTTGGCAACTAGATTTGGCAGTCTACTACTACTCTTACTAGTAGTTATATGTGTACTCTACATACTATCACACTATGTATCAGGTATTGTAAATGACGTACTCTCTCTAAATAGGGCTTACGCTAGAGACTATATAAGGTCTAGTATAGGTTTTCTATGGAAGCTACTATATAAGGGTGGTTCATGGCATCAAAAACTATTCTTTAGAGTAACACTATTATTCATACTATTCTTTACATGGATACTAATACTACCACTCTACTTCATACTAGCAGAATTCCTACCAGCACTCTTTGGGCCACACCTCTTCATACTATCACTTGCTACATCACTACTCATATCAGCACTAGTATACACTAGTCTTAGAAGGTTATTATCTAAGCTATTGAGGCAGAAAGCTAGTCTAGAACTACCTAAACTAAGGCTTGATAAACCATCTGATGCTCCACTAATACTGTCTATAGTAATGCTTACAGCATACCTTGTATCTCTAATACTCTATTATAAATATGATTATGGTATACTGTATAATACGTTAATGAGGTCTTTCGGCCTGGGCCAACCCTATAGTGATCAGTATTTGAGCAGTATTGTAGGTGTTTTTGAAAAAGCATATATTAATATATCTGATTACTTTGTAGATTATTGTGAAAAGTATATTGGATACTTGGTAAGTGAATTTGAGTGGTTAACTAGATTGATCAAGTCTTTGATCAAGTTGTTGTGGGGTAGGTAGATTGGTTAAAGACTATATAACTCCAGCTGTAGGGATTGTTCTTGTAGGTTTTAGCTTATACATGTTCTATAGTGGTATAGGTCTTATGGTTGTACGTGATGTTGCTTCTAGTCTACTAGCTATACTTATTGGTTTTGTAACACTTAGTGGTGGTATAACACTACTACGTACATGGGCTATAGCTAGAGTATATGAGGGTGGAGCAAGAGTTGTTGAGGAAGGAGAGGGAGAGGAGGGTAGTAGAGAGGGTAAGGAGTCTAGCTAAGAGTGTTCTAGGCAACGACTTCTCCCATGGATACCCTCATGTTGAGAGAGTTTATAGGATTTCATGGAATATTGTTGAGAACACTGGTTTGGATGTAGATAGTCTAGTACTAGATACAGCTATATACCTCCATGATATAGGTAGGGTTTTTGGAGAACCACATGCTTATTACTCATCAATAATAGCTCGTCCAATACTTGAAGAACATGGGCTGGATAATGATACTATAAAGCTTATAGTTAATGCTATAGAGTATCATAGCTATAGCTATGTTTTAAAGAACAATGTTAAGCCATTAAGTATAGAAGCTAAAATACTTAGTGATGCAGATAAACTAGACGCATTGGGTATAACTGGTTTTCTAAGAGTATTCCATTATGGATGGGTTAGTGGTAGAAGTTTTAATGAAACAATAAACCATTTCTATGAAAAAATATTCAAACTACCAAACCTAATGCACTTCAACTACACTAGAGAATTGGCTAGAAAACTAGTGGAGAGAACTAGGAGAGCACTAGATGAGTTACTAGAAGAGGTCAATGTATAGTTCAGACAGGGGTTCGCTTATCTATCATCGCCTTGGCTGCTCAACAGCGGCAAGCTTCAACATCTACATAGATATATTTTTCTAGGAGATATTTTAAATCATTTCTAGATAGCTTATCTAGACTCTAAGGTGGTTGTATATTGTATGGTATAGTGTATTCAGTAAATGATCCAGCTGGCTCTGGAGTTGCTAAAGAGCTTTTAGGAATCCTTGGTTTAAGGGAGTGTAGTTTATGTAGAGATGCTGTATCATGTTATTGTGGTGAAGATGTTGTACTAGCTGGCTTCAAGGAGGATGTCATATACTTTGAATTTCTAGACCATAGACTCAGTGTTGACAAGTATATAGTATTATCTAGACATAGTAGTATGGCTAAAGTGAAGAGCTATACAGTACACCATACTGGCAACCCTGGTCCAGAAGCAAGATACGGTGGTAAACCATACTCTCTAGCAGTAGCTAGTCCACCAGTAACCTATAAACTACTCCTACTACTAAGGAAATACGCTATAGAGTATGATAGGTATGGTGAGTATGAAGTTAGTTATGAAGCAACACACCACGGTCCATCAGAAGTTGGTAAGCCACTAACATTTATAGAGATTGGTAGTACTATAGAGGAGTGGAGTGACCGTGTAAACCACCTTGTACTAGCAAATGCTGTAGCAGGTTTCTTAGAAGAAGGTGAGCCAGAGTGTACACCAGTTATAGGTGTTGGTGGAGGACACTATCCTAGAAAGCATACTAAGCTATCATTTAATACAAATACCTGCTATGGACACATATTTGCTAAATACACACTACAGTATCTAGACAGGAATATACTGTATAAAGCACTCTATAGATCCGATCCAAAACCAGTAAAGATAGTTGTTGAAAAGAAGGGTACTAGGAGAGAACATAGAGAGCTGATCAACGTTTTTGCCAGAGAATATTCTCTAGATATAGAGTATATATAGAGCTACTTCCTTACAAGCTCCTTTACTAACTGTATAAGCTTTATAGAATATGGTGGTGGTAGTAGGACCTGTACTAGTGTCTTCAACTTCATATTATCACCAATCTCTCTAACATAGTCTACACCACCATAGTCTATGTATTTCTCAATAAAGGATTTCATAAAACTAGTAATCTCCTCAGTCTCTAATATAGCCTTTACTGGACCAAGTGCATAGACTATTGTCGTTAAAAAGACTACTGTGTCCCACGCCTTCATATAGTCTAGACTACACTTAACACTTTGTTCAGCATCAATAATGTATACTCTCCCACTATTTACTAGTAGGAAGTTACTATACTTTGAATCACCAAGACAATAGTTTGAACTATGTATTTTATACAGGGTCTCTGCTATACATGATACCTTATCAACAGATATGCTTGGTATAAGATGCTCTCCATCAACATACTCTCTCAACATAGTCAACTGATCCCAGTCAACATCAACTATCTCTGGAGTACATACACCACCAGGTTTTGTACTAAAGAACTCTATCTCTCTACTCATTCTCTCACGTGAATTCATTGTATACGGGTAGATCTGTAGTGGTAGTGAAAGACTTTTAACAACAAACCATTTAACAAGACCTGGTTCACTAGAGTATTTCTTTAAAACAAGCTTCCTACCCCCTACTTCAACAACTTCTACTTGTTTAATAACATCATCTATAAAGTCTATAAGCCTATGCAATCTCTATAAACCCGCTGTCTACTACCTATTTATTTTAATCTAGAAGAAACATGTTTAATAAGGTATACCTTACTCCATTATAGTAGAGTGTTTTAGAGTTGAAGACTAATGCCTATGGTAAGAATTGAAGTATATAGTGATGATGGAGAGCTCATATATTGTAGGAGATTTAGTGTTGATAATAGTGTTGTTAATAGAGTTTTAGAAATACTTGGCAGTAGTGTTAAGAAGCCTTTAGAAGAGGATGCATTCAATCTTGTTAATGCAGTGCTGTGGGCTCTCCATAAACTAGAGGCTTTTTCTGAAGAAAACGCTGTTGACTCATGGAGTATAGCTAGAGCTATAGCAGGTGATCCAAACTGGTTTTCTAAAGCATCAAGATACTATGGTATTGGTGGTAGAAGAGAGCTTGTATCAAGACTGTCTAAGGCTGTAGGACCTGTAGCTAAGTATCTTGTTAAAAGAAACATTATATACTGTAAACGCTCTCCACGTGGTAGACTATACTGGATTGCTAAATAACTAGCACTCTACAACACCGATCTTACACAATAGTTCACAAACCTTACACAATTCCCTACCATAACTAGTTGGTTCACCACACAACCTACAAACAGGTAGTTCTGGCAACTTCTTTAGACTATAAACTGCTTTAGAGAGTATCTTATCAACATTCTCTACAAGCCTTAAAGAAAAACCTGGTTCTACATCCTCAATTCTATAAAGAAGCTTTCTAACAAAACCACGTAGACTAGGCTTAAGATCAACATATGGGCAGTGTCCTAGTTGGAAACCAAACCCTTTCATATAAGCGTAAGCTGTTGTCTCATACTCATAGATCTTACGTATAGGCTTTATACGTGGTACAAATTTAGTGCTGAGAACAGGTGCTTTTGGATATAGTCTAGGTAGTCTAGTATAGTCTCCACGTAGTATATTCATTAACAGTGTCTGTGCTTCATCATCGAGATTGTGTGCTGTAGCAACCTTGTCCATACCAAGCTCTCTAGCAACACTGTTCAACAACCTCCTTCTTAAAACACCACAGAATGTGCATGGAGAATCTGTTAGCTTCTTCTCTAAAACTCTCTCTATAATCTCATCCATACCTACTCCATAGTATTCCTTAAAAGAAACTACTACATAGTCTATACCAAGGCTTTTAAGCAAAGACTTCATTTTCCCAACTTCCTTTTCCCTAAAAAGAACACCTATACCCTCAATAACAGTTACTGCTAAAAGCTTACCCGTATCATGTATACGGGATAGTGTGTCTACTAGTACAAAACTATCCTTACCACCAGATACTGCCAATAAAACATTATCTCCACTATCTATCATATCATACTTGCTAACTTCTCTAGAAACCCTACTAATAACATCTTCTTCAAACTCTCTTTTAGAAAGAACTCTACCAGTATGCCTCTGGTATATGAATGGTTTATTAGACAGCATCTCTAATCAAAACTATAGTTCTTCAACAATCTCTTTAGGAACTTCAACAACACGTTTACCTGCAACAACTTGGTCAATACTATGTACAACACCGCCAATCTCTTCAATAATACTTGATAACTCTTTAAAATCAATACTACTACCTTCTACAACAACAATAATGTTCTCAGTCTCCATATCAATCTCTTTAACAGTAATATTGACTGCATCAACACCCTCTGTCTTACTAAGACTTTCAGCAATCTCTACAATAGACGGGCCCTTCTTAGGTATTATAACATCTAGGACAACACGTTTTATCAAGGCTCTTAGACTCCCAATATAATATACTAGAATAGAACCACTTATTAAACATAACTATGGTGGATTACTGTCTATATCTGTTAGATAGATAATGTGTAATGAACTAATAGTTGGGCCTATAGCTGTACTCTATACCAACACATTATTTACACTCTAAAACATATACACTCTAAATAGGAGGATAGTTTATGGAGAAGAAACGTGTTTTTATAGGACTTATAAGAGATCATAGGACTAGGGTTGGGAGAATAGTAGCTAGGTTTAAGAGACATGGTTGTAAGAGTAAGAATTAAGATAGTTGTAGATAGAAAGGTTTTAGAAACTATAGCTCTAGCTAATAGTGGTTATGAGTCTGAAACACCACAACTACTTATACCAGTGGTTGTTGCTAAAGAACTAGGTTTATGACCTCTATCAGAGTATTCTAAGACAGTATTTGAAACAGCTGGAGGTCCTTTAAGTGTATGGGTTTTACCAAAGAAGTGTATTGTACAGGTAGTTGAAGAAGATGTTGTTTCTAAAGAGGCTTTAGCAGATCTTGTTGTGTCTCCTCTAGCTAATGAGGTTTTGTTAAGTGATAAACTTATTGGTGAGTTAGAGATTGCTTTAGAGGATGTAGCATCTGGTTTATGGAGGTTTAGATGGGAGTCTTTATCCAAGCTTAGGCGTAGTTATCCACCTAAATACTGGTTTGAATAAGGTTTTTAAGCTGTAGTAGTGTTATAGATGGGTTGGTGATTTGTATGGAGAGAGATACTGGGATCCCTAGAGCATATGTTAAGAAACCACGTCTTATAAGGTATGGTGGCCTCGATCCTGGGTTGCGGGTTGGACGTGGTTTTAGTTGTGGTGAGTTAAAGGCTGTTGGTTTAACTGTTAAAGATGCTTTAAGGCTTGGCCTACGTGTTGACAAGCGTAGGAGAAGTGTTCATGAGTGGAATGTTAAGGCTTTAAGAGATTTTTTAGAGAGGATAAGTTTTGGAGTAGAATCCAGGGCTGAGTAACTAGTATTGGTATTGACTTATACAGTATTCTCTCATGCATATCATATTCTCTACCGCCTATACTTACTCCAAACCTGTATAGCCTACTGATTAGTAGTGGAGTGTATGCTAAACCACCTAGTTTTAGAGAAATATTTTTAATAAGTAGCTGGAGATCCTGTTTCCTCTTATACATCCATAGCCTTCTCCAGTAGAGGCATGGTTTTTCCTTAACAATTGCTTCTACAAGATATGGTGTTAGAACTGATATACCGTAGAGGCCTCCGCCGCTAAATGGTTTAGTAGAGGGAATAGTGTCACCTATAGGTAGTACTGGTTCTAAACCACTCCATTTAACTTTATCAACTGGTATTGGTCCGCCGAACCCCTCTAATACACTACCTATACCCTCCACTATTCTAGAGCATTTCTTAAACAAGTAGTCTCTACTTAGAGCTCTACTATAGAGGTAGCCTATTAGAGCTTGATCGCTGTCTAATGGTGTAATCCATAAGAACCCTTCTCTAACCATACTTGGATAGACTACGTATAGGTTGTAGGGGTTTACACTACCTACACGTACTCTATACTGGTAACCAATATACTTCTTAACAAAGCCAATATACTTCCTAGTTATAGTGTGTTTAGAGCCTTCAGCTAAGACAATATAGTCTACAGAGTATTCCTTGCCCCTAGTCTCTATACAGTAAGGCTTTGTATCAAAAACTCTTTCCCTAAATAAGACACTATGTCCTCTAGAAACAGTTCTATCATAAAGCTTCTCTTCAAGTAAAGGCCTATCTATCCTATAAGCAAGGGGTTCTCTAGAATTTATTGAGAAAACATCTCCTCCAATAATAAATGATACACTATAGTACTTGTTAACAACAATACTCCGGTCTAAGAGACTTGTATAGAACTCTGTTGTAAGTAGTCCTACAAGGCCAGTACAGTGTTTTGGATAACCAATTCTAGAATCTTCTTCAAAAACAATAACTTCTAGACTAGAGGGTAGGAGACTAGAAACTGTAAGACCAGCAGCACCGCCGCCAATAACTCCTACATCAATTTTCAAAACACTTTTACTCCATATTATAGCTTCTTTCACTATACTTTAAAGTATAGTATCGGGCTTTAAGCCTATCAACAATATATTTAAAAGCAGCCCTAGGATCGCCCTTATCACCACAAGTATATACATCAACAGTAGCAAAACCATATTCAGGCCATGTATGTATAGCTATATGGCTTTCAACTACAATACCAACAATACTGACACCAGGACTTATCTTCCAAGCCTTAACATCAAGTAGTGTAAAACCACCAGCACACGCAGCTCCACGAACGATCTCTTCAAGAACTTCAACACTACTAAGAACCACTGGATCACATCCATAGAGCTCTCCATAATAATGATGTCCAGTAACCAACTTCTCCTTAAACACCCCCCTCTCCATATAGACAACACCAACCATAAC
>CAYZRH010000011.1:0-45041 GCA_964480805.1 uncultured Desulfurococcaceae archaeon | reverse complement strand
AGATCTCACTAAATGGTTTGGTGTTAATGTTTATTTTTGTTAGTACTATATTTTTTGTATAGGGGTGTGTGTTGAAGAAGCCTTTACTCCAAGTAGCACTTGATTTAACAGATCTATCTAGAGCTTTAAGTATAGCCTGTAGTATAGCTTATAGACTCCCTAAAGAACACTTGGTTATGGAGGCTGGTACACCACTTATAAAGAGCTGTGGTGTAGAAGCTGTAGAGTTTCTAAAAAAGACTACTGAAGTAACTGTTTTTGCTGATACAAAGACTGTAGATGCTGGTAGAGTTGAAGCAGAATCTATGGCTGTTGCTGGAGCAGATATTGTTAGTGTACTAGCTTTAGCAGATAATAGTACTGTTAGAGAAGTTGTAGATACTATGCATGGCTATGGTGGACTAGTAGCTCTAGATCTTATAAACCACCCTAATCCATTAAATAGAGCCTTGGAGGCTTTAGAACTTGGTGTTGATATAATAGTCTATCATGTAGGTGTTGATGTACAGAAGAGACGTGGTATAACAGTATCAGATCTACTTGATGAAGTTAGAGAGTTGGTTAGTAGAGTTAGAGAGAGTGGTAGAGAAGTACTAGTTAGTGTTGCTGGAGGCCTCAAACCCGGCAGAGTTAGAGAGTTTATAGATACTGGTGTAGACATAGTAGTTGTTGGAGGAGCTATAATAAAGTCTAGTGACCCATATAGAGTTGCTAGAGATATATTGGCTGAGATGGGTTTATTCTAGAACTTAGGGAAAGCTACATAGTCTTCAACTACACTACTATACTCTCTAGCCCTAGCCTTCAAACCATCAATCACTTCAAGCAATAGCTTTACAGCACGCTTCTTATCCTCACCACACAGTATACGTCCACTAGTACAGTCTTCATATAGTTTAAGAAGCTCTTTATCACCTTTAAACAAGTGGTAGAGGTATAGTTCATAGACAGTACACTTCCACGGCTCACCGCCAAGCCTCCTCTGTTCTTCAGCAGTTGCACGGCCACCTGTAAGAGCATTCAGAACCTTGTACCGTATAGTACTGGCGTCATCGTCTAGGAATATAGCATAGTCTGGTTTAGAACTACTCATCTTATTACCATCAAGTCCACGTATAAACTTATGGTATGTTGAAGCAGGCCTGTTTAAACCAAGCTCTCTACCATATCGATCAGCTATATCACGTGAAAGCCTTATATGTGGGTCTTGGTCAGCACCAACTGGTACAAGAACCCATTTATAGCCTCCATACTCTGGAAGCTGTAGATGTAGTATGTCAGCTGCTTGTGTAAAGGCCGCCATAATCTTTGCTGGCTCTAGTTCACCATAGATAGCCTCCATTTCAGCCATACTAATCTTTCTAGAAAACAATTGTATAAGCCTATAGTATGTTGTATCACTGTTTGTTTGGAAGTATATACGTGTCCTCCCAGGATCAAGTCCTACAGCATAAGCATAGGTAATATACTCTCTAGCATACTCAAAAACCTTCTTACGAGGAATCTTTCTAACAGCATATGCTTCAGCATCAGCTACAACAACATTAATACTAACACCAAGCTCTTGGTAATACCTTAGTTCTTCAAAAACCATTACATGGCCTAGATGCACGTGACCACTAGGCATAAAGCCTGTAAGTACAGCAACACGTTCACCATTATGGAGGCCATTAAGCCATTTATCAAAGTCACGGTGTCCAAAAACTATCTTACGGGTGAAGTAGTGGTGTTTTTTAGGTAGTTTATCAACTACGTTATCAATAGGCTCTATACCAAATTGTTTAAACAACTTCTCATAACTCTCAATAGCAAAGTGACCCCATGGGTCAAGCTTTAAACCCACAATAAACAACCACCTATAAGAACCCTTCTCCTCTATCAATCTAGCATATAAAGTAAATAATATAGTATAAATAAGTGTTTCTCTTAACCAAGACCGTTTCCCATCCTAGGTTATCGGTGGTCTCTGTAGGGTGGTTTATCATGGTTTCTCTCTACTAGAGGTGTATAGGCCTCTAGTAGAGATGGCCAGGTAATTACTATCTTAGTAAAGCTTATAAGTGTTAAAGAAGGATTAGATAGACATTCATGTTCAGCATACACTACAGCAAAAAGAACACAAAAACACCCACAAAAAACCCTAAAAACACGAAGAGGAAACTATTACTTACCCTATCTTGTAAAGAAGTAAGTATAAGGTTCAACAACTAATTAATATTAGAATATATAAGTTGAAATAGAGATATGGTTGTGTAAATGTAGTGAAAAGGGTGCTTCTACATTGATCTTGAGAGTATGTATGGATGGATATAAAAGCATCTGTAATAAACAGTGTATAGATATAAATGGCTTAACCGTATTAATAGGGCCTAATAGTAGTGGTAAAACAAGTGTCTTAGAGGCTTTAGATAAGATAGCCCGTTTAAGACATACACTTATTAAGCATAAGGATGTGAAATTAGACAAAATATTCATGTTAGAAGAGATCAATTTAGGTAAAGAAAGCACTACAATAACATATTTTAGAGCAGACGGCATTCCTCTCAAACTAAGCTGGAATAGACATGGTACAGCAGTAATTGGCTATTCACCGCTTGTAGGAAGAGGGATTATCAGAAGTACTGATAGCTTAGAGTTATCTATAGATGATAGTGTCACAGCAATTAGCAAGAATTTTAGAGATGTTATTGTTAAACTAGGTAGCGATATTAGATCATTTCTCCATAGAGCACCTATTAAAGTTAAGGCTGTATTTAAAGAATTGCCAGACATAGAGTCTTCAGATATATTTGAGCAAGTCTATGCACAAGTACTCTATAATATACTAAGTGATGATAAGCTTAAGAAGCAATTTTCTAAACTTCTCAAACCACTAGGTTATGATAGTATTGGTGTTGAGAAAAAGGGTTCACTACTTTATCTTAAAGCTAGAGACTCTATACTAGGTAAATGGGTTTATTTAGAACAAGCTGCTGACGGACTACGTTATACACTACCCTTTATAGTATCACTTGTTACCTCTAGAAAACCCACCATACTATTAATAGATGATGTAGAGATAGGTCTTCATCCAAGAGCTATTATGGAAGTTGCTAGATTCATAATGGATGTTGTTAGAAGTAATAGAGCACGTGTAGTAGTGACTACTCATAGTGAGGTATTTCTTTATGCTGTGGTTTTAGGGGTTGTAAAAGGAGTTTTGCAAGAAAATAAAGTAGCCTTATACGTAGCTTATAGAGACGAAACTGGTTGTACACACTATAGTCGCTTTAAACCATCTATACCACTACGTGTTGAGGATAGGGCTTTAAAAGCTTTAAAGAAGATGGGTGCCATCGGTATTTTTGAAGAAGCTTCTACACTAATTGCTGATATAATTAAGTATTATAGTAAGGTTGAGAGGAATGAAGGTTGATATATTGGTTTTTGACGCTTCATCTGTAATAAATACTGAAACCATGTTTGACGTTCTACGTCTTATACTTGAGTGTTTTAGTGTTTGCTGTAAACTAGGTGTTGACGACATAGACTTATATAAGGCTTATTGTGGTCAATATGGGTCTAGTGATGAAGTAAGACTTGTGTTGAGGATAATATATGATGCCGTATTTAAGAGGTATGGTTTAGATAAGTTCTTTATACCAGATAAAAGATTTGTTGATGCAAAGTCTCAAGAGATAGCTAATAAGACAGGGTTACATGATTGTGATGAGAGGTATATGGCTGTAGCATTAGCTGCTAGTATTAGGGGTTTGAGAACTATACTTATCTCTCAAGACTCTGACTTTAACGATAAATCTGTAGTTGAGCTTGCTAAAAACTATGGTATAAGGGTTTTAGTAGATAGTAATGCTATTAGATCCCTTAGAATAAATGGTTAAGTGTATTAAAGCTTTTTAATTACTTGATCTGTTATTTTAATAAAGTTTCGAGAGACCCATGCTCTCTTTATGATAGCTCCTATTTTATCATAGCTTCTATGAACCATGATTTCTCTACCATTTAGTGCTAGAATATCTGCTTTCTCATTTTCAACTATATACCATGGCTTCTCTAGTGCTAGAGCTTTAATAGATGACTTGATTATGTGTTTAAGGAATTCTCTTGGTTTAACACTTGGGTTTCGGCTATGCACTATACTATATGCTATCTCTATATCACTCCATATGTTTGGGTGGAAGCAGCCAGTATTATCTGTACCAATAGCTATTCCAACACCATAGTTATAGGCTTTACCTAGTCTAGGTAGTCTGCCTTGAAACCATAGGTTACTTCTAGGGCATACAACAAGCACTATATCGTTATCAACTAGATACCTATACTCCCAATCCTCTAGATAGACTCCATGTACTACATGTCTAAGTCTTACACCATGCTCTACAAGATACTCTAAACCACCAACACGCTGCATCCAAGGAGTTTCACTAACATGTGCAGCTACAATGTAGTCTCTAGATATACGGGCTAGAGTGTCTAGTATATATGGCGGTATATTTGTTGGATTAGCTACTCCTACTCCACCACAAGTCTTAGCAACCCAGGAGTATTCATCTGGATCGAGAGTGTTGATCGGTCTAGATAAGGGCTTGTACAACACATTATATTCACTAAACAATTGTCTTAACTCACTACAGTACTGTGGGTTCTCTAAAAAATCACCAATACTACTATACATACTCAAGTGATCTCTGATAAAGCCTTTATAGGCAGTAGCCTCTCTCCCATAGAGTCTAGTAAGAGCATGCTTTACACCCCTAGAACCAGCATAACCGCTAATACTATAGCCTATGCAAGCATCTTGTACAATAGAGTCTAGAAGATGTATATGAGCATTAACAAGCCCCGGCAACCCTATATAATCACTTAGATCAACTCCTTCAGAAACCCAACCACTAGAAACCTCCTTTACAACCCCATTCTCTACAACAACATGAACTTTCTCAAGAACACCATAATCCTCTCCATAAACAAGCCATCCAAAATTAATTATAAAAGGCTCAGAGCCGGAGATCCCTTCTTCACCTCTCAGCCTGGACTAGGGCTCATCATAGCTAATACGTACTAGCATAAATAATATATTTTAGAGAGGATTATTATAGATGTATGAGTGAATTCGTCTCTAGATACGGGGTTCTACAGATGTCGTCTCTAGATACGAGTTTTATAAATAGAGAACGAGAACTAGGTTTTCTAGAGAGAATATGGTCTAGGCAGGGTTTTCAACTTCTTATACTCTATGGTAGGAGGAGGATTGGTAAGACAAGGCTCTTACGTGAATTCTGTAGAGGTAAACCATGTATCTTCTATACATGTGTTGAGTCTTCACCAGAGGTTTTACGTGATGAGTTTATAGAAGTTGTTAGGAGAAGACTTGGTCTAAGTGTTTATGGTAGAGATTTTGTTGAAGCTCTAGTTGATCTTGTAGGTAAGTATAGGGGTAGATTAGTTATTGTACTTGATGAATTCCAGTACTTAGCTAGGAGTATTCGTGGACTAACCAGTATTCTCCAAAGAGCTATAGATGAGTATTTTATAAATACTGATCTAATGCTAGTACTATGTGGTTCATCAATATCCTTTATGGAGAGAAAGGTACTTGGATACCAAAGTCCATTATATGGTCGTAGAACAAACTCTCTACACCTTAAACAACTCAATCCACTAGATATACATGGTTTTTACCCAGAATGGAGTCTTAAAGAAGTATTCATGGCTTATGGAGTGCTTGGAGGTACACCTGCTTATCACAAACTATTTGATGAAAGGAAGAGTCTATGGGATAATGTTTATGAGAAAATACTATGTCCAGGAGAGTATTTATATGATGAAGCAGTTAATCTATTAAGGCAGGAGTTAAGGGATCCACATACATACCTCTCAATACTATCATGTATAGCTCATGGATATACTAGAGTGAGTGAAATAGCTTCTAAAATACATGTTGATCAGAGGAGTATGTCTAAATATATTAGAGTATTAGAGGAGTTAGAGATTGTTAAGAGATATACACCAATTGGTAGGAAGAAGCCTGTTCATATAAGATTTAGAGATAACTATTTTAGATTCTGGTTTACTTATGTAAAGCCCTTCCAGGGACTTCTAGAACTTGGAGAAATTGATCATGTATTAGAGCATATTAGAGGTACATGGAGTCTTTATATGGGTCACGTGTTTAGAGATATTGTTGAAGAAATAGCTGTGTTTATGTATAGGAATGGTTTATTGAAGACAAAGCCATTGAACATTGGTAGATGGTGGTATAAGGATCTTGAAATAGACCTTATAGTATATGATGATGAGTCTATAAGCTATGTTGAAGTTAAATGGAGTAAACTGGATCGATACAGTATTAGGAGGATTCTTAACAAGCTTAGAGAGAAGTCTAGGAGACTGGGGATTACTAGGAGGAGGGAGTATTATGTAGTAGTGTCTATGGAGAAGGAGGAGAGTGTTTTAGAAGAGAATGAGTATTCAATAGATATTAGTGATCTAGAGGGTTGTTTAAGGAAGTTGTAGAGACTATAGCTATGTTATACTATAGTTGTTTGTTTAGAGAAATTAAGAATATAATGTAGTGTATGCTATTGTTCTATAAGTATAGGGTATAGGCTTGGTTTGGAGGAATTGGTTATGGCTGTTAACTGGTTGAGTATACGTGAAGCACTTCTTAATGGTGAGCCAGTACTAGTTTTTGACTCACTATCACGTGAAGCAGAGACTGATATGGTTTTCTACGCTGGTGTTGTTGATTATAAGAAGATAGCTTTTCTAAGAAGAGAAGCCGGCGGCCTTATATGTTATGTTTCTGGCCGTGTTTTTAGAGAAAGGCTTGGTTTATCGTTTCTTAATGAAACACTTAACCATCATCCTGTCTATAGGTATCTTGTATCTAGAAAACCTCGTTATGGAGACCCGCCTGCTTTCAACATATGGGTTAACCATGTTGATACACATACTGGTATTAGTGACTATGATAAAGCAACTACTATACGTAGACTACATGATGTAGCAGAACTTGTATACAAGGGGTTTGATGAAGACGCTATAGATGTATTTACTAGAGAATTCTATGCTCCAGGACATGTACCAGTACTTACAAGCCGTGGTATTGGTGTGAGGAAGGGTCATACAGAACTAGTTACAGCACTAGCGTTACTAACTGGTTTAACTCCAAGCATGGTTATTGCTGAAATGCTTTCTGAAGGCTCTTCACTACCACGTGGTGAAGCAATACGTTATGCTCGTAGACATGGACTACACTATATTAATGGTTTTGACATAGTTGTTGAAGCTGAGAAGAGGGGTTTAGTAGATGATTAAGATTGGTGTTGTAGATACTACTTTCTCACGTGTAGATATGGCTAAACACGCTATAGATGTTATAAAGAACTATCTACCAGAAGCCGTTATAGTAAGATACACTGTACCGGGTATAAAAGACATACCTTTAGCAGCCAGAAACCTTATAATGAATGATGGGTGTGAAGCAGTTATAACACTTGGATGGGTTGGTAGAGAACTAGTAGATAAGTATAGCTATATAGCGTCAAGCATAGGGATTATCTTGGTACAGATACTAACTGGTAAACACGTTATAGACGTTACTGTACATGAAGATGAAGCTGATGAACCAAGTAGGCTCTATGAAATAGCTGTTGATCGAGCTAGGAAACATGCTTTAAATCTTGTAAGACTAATAAAATATGGTAGAGAAGCTTTATCAAAATATGCAGGTAAGGGTCTCCGTCAAGGAACACCAGATGTAGGGCCTATAAAGGAGTAGGGTGTAGTCTATGAATGAGATTAGGTTAGGATTTGTTGTATCAGAATTCAATTATGATATAACATACTTAATGCTGCAGAGAGCGTTAAACCACGCTAAATTCCTTGGAGCAAAGGTAGTGTATGTGTTTAAAGTACCGGGTGCTTTTGAAATACCACTTGCTGTTAAGAAGCTTCTTGAAAAGGGTGATGTAGACGCAGTTGTTGCTTTAGGAGCTACTATACAGGGTGAGACAAAACATGATGAACTAGTTGCTAGCCAGTCTGGACGTAAGATAATGGATCTTATGATAGATTATGGTAAGCCCGTATCACTAGGTATTATAGGTCCTGGAGCATCACGTATGCAGGCCTTGGAACGTATAGATGATTATGCTCGCCGTGCAGTTGAAGCAGCTGTTAAAATGGTTCGTAGGATTAGGGGTTTAGAGGAGAGTGTTGTTGGTGAAGAGACATTGTTTATAGGGTAGGGAGTTTGTATTGCCCCGTATAACAGTTGTAGAACTATACCGTTACCGTGAGTGGACTGAGTCACTAGGATCTGATCGTGAGTGGATTATACAGGATCAGCAGACAAGATTCTATAACCTGTTACAGAAGGTTTCTTCTAAAAACAACGGCTTTGCTATACCGTTGAGATACGACTACTACATAGTTCTTGCAAACAATATATCTAGGAGTGTGCATGAGGAAATACATACTATTCTATCATCAACATCTCCAGTACCAGTACGTATAGTGTCTATACCGCACCCCTACCCATTAACAGCACAGTTGTTAGCAACAAGTATACTAGCATCTACAACTAAGAGCTTCATATACCGTGGTGGAGTAGAGGATCCTGTTGTAATAGTACACATGGATATTGATGGTATAACACAGCTTACATATGAGACAAGTATTTATGAATCGTATGTGTCTATTCTAGAGTTTCTAGCTAATGTAGCAAACACTGTATTAAGATATGGTGGTATAACAGGCTACCTAGGTGGTGATAATATAGTAGCAATACTACCATATACTATATACAGGGAGTATCTAGAAATACTCCCAGACTATGTAAAAGCTGGTGTAGGTGTATCAGAGTCTCCAAGGAAAGCGTTAGAGCTTGCAACTAAAGCACTAGATGATATTAGGAGGGTTAGGGGTAAAAAGTATCTTATAAACCTCGACGCCTCTTTAACTCAAGAATAATTGTAGCTAGAGCTATAGCTGGTACACCAAGATCAACTAATACACTATGATACCTTGTCTCACCACTACTTACTTCAAAAGTCTTATTCTCTGGAGCATATTCTTCACTACTAGAGAAGTTTTCTCTAAACTCTTTAGTAATAGTATTATTTAGTAGAGACTCTGGATACTCTTCTAGTTCTCCAATAACTGTTTCGTTAATACTTATATTCTTTGTAATAATCTCTTCTCTAGAGATATTATATGTAAGTAGTGTTTCATGGTTGTATGGATCTATGAGCCTTACTATAACATGTATAGTTTCATTAGATTCAATAAACTCTCTCACATAACTATAGAAGAACCTTGTAGATAAGTTTATAGAAGCTAGGTCTTCTCTAACTAGTCTACGGTTTATCTGTATAGTGCCTTTCCTATTACCTATAGATATAGATGCTTCTACATCAACATCTTTTGTATTAGTACCGTCTGTATAGTTTAGCTCTATCCATAGGTTTAGATATTCTGCTAGAGTATTGTTTATACATGATATATTATAGCCTAGTATGACTGGGTTATGTATATCGGCTTGGAATACTACTGTATTTGGTATAGTTGTCTCTATACTAGCTACTTTATCATTAGATACAATAACTTCTACATTATATAATGGGCGTACTCTATCACCATACCTATTAGTATAATAGCTTATGAGAGGTGGTTCACCTATACCACTAACTATAGTCTCCCCACTACAATACTCCTCTCTAACAACTTCACTATTATAGAATATTCTAACAGTATATTCATCAATAGATCTATTGTATTCATCATAAACACCCTTTACAACAAGATCACCTGCTTCAACTCCATATTCATTTAATAATATGGTTATATTATAGATATTTGGTTCACTAACATTCTCTAGTAGAAGCTCTATACAATTTCTATCAACTCTCTCTAGATTAAGATCTACTGGTATATTATAGGGTGGTGGTATGAATAGACATAAATAGATCTTGTTTGTATAGGTCTTTAAAGTCTTGTTAATAAATACCCTACCCATACTATCTGTTTCTAAAACTTCTTCTACACTATAGCTTGATCTATAGGGGGTGTTTGAGAGCACTGTATAGAAGCCTTTAGCAGGTCTGTGATCACTATAGTATACTTTAAGATCAACTATAACAGTTCTCTCTTCACCAAATGATTCTACAACAGCGTTCTCTATAGTAGGGATCACTAGTAGTAGTGTTATTGTAACTAATATCTTCTCTTTATAACCCATATACTCTCCCTAGATCTATTATTGTTAAACTATCTATATAATTATTTAGGTAGAAAGGTTTATTTTATACTAGGCTACTTGTGATTATTTGTTCTTTATATATGTTTCCTTGTCTATAATGTATTGTCATCTCTCCATATCTTGTTTCTACATCTTTTGAACAATGTTTCTAGAGGAAAATGTTTTATAGAACAGCATAACTAGTTTAGGAATGGCTATATAATTGTATGTGTGCGGGTGGGTAAGCTATATGAATAGGTTTGTATCTATACTAGCTCTACTAGTTATCCTACTCTCAATAGCTTCACCAATACTGTTTGCAGCACCAGTTGAAGCTAAGAAGGTGTCTTGGGAAGCTAAGTTCCATCCAGTATTCCTTGAAAAGATCCAGGGGTTAAGTGATGATACTGTTGTTGAAGCTGTTGTAAGGCTTAAGCCATTGCCAGATTATCTAAGGACACAGGTTAAGGGGCATTATAAACTAGCTGTTAGTACACTTAAGTGGTGGGCTAGGATTACACAAGCACCAGTTACAAAGTATATTATAGAGAATGGAGGAATGGTTCTTAACACGTTCTGGCTAGACAACGTTATAGCTGTTAAGGCTAAGCTCGGTCTTCTTAAGAAGCTTGCTCTTAAGAGTGATGTTGTAGAGATTTTTGAGAACTTTAGAGTATCAGTTCCAGAACCAGTTGTTAAGAAAGAGGTTAGTGGTTTACAGGAGTATGAGAGCTGGGGTATCTATAAGATACGTGCTCCAGAAGCATGGGATCTAGGATATACTGGTGAGGGTGTAAGAATCTGTGTTATAGACACTGGTGTAGATATAACACATCCAGCACTAGCTGGTAAAATGCTTACACTAAACCCTGACGACCCACACTATCCTGGTGGGTGGATGGAGTTTGACGAATATGGTAACCCAGTATTAAGTACACCACACGACACTTATGGGCATGGTACACACACTAGTGGTACAGCACTAGGTGGTGATACAGAAAACATATTGATTGGTGTAGCACCTGGAGCAACACTAATGCATGTACTAGCACTGCCGGGCGGTGGTGGTACGTTTGAACAAGTACTAGCTGCTATGCAGTGGAGTGTAGAGCCATTCTATATAGACCCAGATACTGGAGAGATTATTCCTACAGATTTACCAGCACATGTTGTATCAATGAGTTGGGGTGCTACAGAGTATTATGGAAACGAGCTACTACCAGCTATAGAGGCTATGTTGCTAGCAAACATTATACCAGTAGCAGCTATTGGTAATAGTGGACCGGGTACAAGCTGTAACCCAGGAAACATATGGGGCACATTTGGTATAGGAGCTACTGATGAATACGACGATGTTGCTAGCTGGAGTAGTGGTACAGAGGTAGACTGGCCTGATCCACCAGAGGAGTGGCCATTCTATGACTACTATCCAAGTACTTATATCAAGCCAGACTTCTCAGCACCTGGTGTAGACATTCTAAGTAGTGTTCCTGGTGGAGGTTATGAGGAGTGGAGTGGCACTAGTATGGCTACACCACATGTTAGCGGTACTGTTGCTTTAATAATACAGGCTGCTGGATGGTTCTATTATGAACAACCCGATGAGCCTGAGACTATTTATGAAATACTTATGGCTACATCAGTAGACTTCGGAGATCCAGGCCAGGATATACGCTATGGTTGGGGACGTATTGATGCTTATGAGGCTGTTATGGAGGCTATGAAGTATGCTAAGAAGACTGGTGTTGAGGGATACGTATTTGATGCTGAGACTAGTGAGCCTATACCATGGGCTACTGTAACTGTTAACGAGACTGGATGGACTGTTAGAGTTAATGCTAGTGGTTACTTTAAGATACCCTTAGACCCTGGTGTATACCACTTAATATTTGAGGCATGGGCTTATGAGACACAAGTGCTTGAGGTACAGGTTGTAGCTGGAAACGGTACTATCGCTGGATTTGTATTTGATGAGATAACTGGACTACCTATAGAGGGTGCTGGTGTAACTGTTGAAGAACTTGGTTTAACAGTATATACTAATGCTACAGGAGGTTTCTCAGTATCAGTACCGGCTGGAACATATACTGTTACTGCTTGGAAGGAAGGCTATTATGAGGAGTCACAGTCTGTAAGTGTAGCTGAGAATGAGACTGTTATAGTAGTGTTTACACTACTACCAGTTGGTAACGGTACTATAGTAGGCTATGTATTTGATGCTGAGACTAGTGAGCCTATACCATGGGCTACTGTATGGACTGACACTGGTATATACAACTTTACTGATGAAACAGGTTTCTACATGTTAAACGTGCCAGCCGGAGTCTATACAGTGTTTGCATGGGCTCTAGGATACAATATGGAGAACGTTAGTGATGTAGAAGTAGGTGTTGGAGAGACTGTATGGGTTAACTTCTCACTATCACCAGTACCTCCAACCGTTGTTGTAATAGGGAACTCCTATATAAGCGATCCACACATAGCACAGATTATATCAGAAGAGCTTGGATACCCTGTTGTAGAATACGATGATGCAGAGTCATTCCTTGAAGACTGGGGTACTGGAGCAGTTAATCCAAAGGTTATAATAATAGACCACTGGAACAACTATGGTGGAACACCTGATCTAGAGGTTGTGACAACACTACTTGGTACAGCCGATGCATTAGGTGTATCAGTAATAATACTTGGTACATCATGGTCTAGTGAAACAGGACTTGATGTACTGTACACTTATAGTGATGAGCTAGAGTTTCTAGGTTATCCAGCACCAGACGACTACTATGACTCATGGCCTAGTCCAGAAAATGTACTGGTATACATGCTTGATCCAGCTCATCCAGTATTCGACAACGTTATACCAGATAATGATAGCTGGTTCTATCTAGTAGATATAAATGAGAGTGACTATGCTGATTATAGAGGCTATATATTTGAAGACGATGAAGATCTCGGATTTATGGCTTTAGCATTTGTTAATGATACTGCTAACTATTATTATGGGGGTGTTGGTGTAGGCTTATGGTATAGCTTGTTAAGTAATGTTCCATGGTTCTACCTTGGTAGCTGGGCTGAGAGTAGTTGGATGAAGTATTTAGAGCCTGGATGGGATGGAATGTATAGTAATAATACAAAGCAGGTGCTAGTTAATGCTGTAGAAATATGTTATACATTCACCCCCGGAGCTACTGCTCGTCTACCACCTATGTTGTTGCTTAAAGACTATGTTAGAGGATTTAGTGTTGAGAGAAGTGTTGAAGCTAAAGGCTATACATATGTTGAAGTCTATATGGAGAGACTTCCTTATGGATGGGTTACTGGTCATGTAGAGGGTAGTGATGGTGTAGTACTAGCTGGTGCCGAGATCACGGTTCTCGGCACGCCAGTTACAGAGTATGCTGATGAGAATGGAGACTTCTACTTCTGGCTACCAGCTGGCGAGTACACATTCGTAATAAGTGCTCCTGGATACGCTGATGCAGTAATTAATGTAACTATTGTTGAGAATGAAACAACAGATCTAGACACTATTATACTAGTGAGAATACCACGTGTAGCAATATACTTAGACTATGCTGGAGAGATCAAGTCGTTTGTAGAGTATGTTGGAATGTATGGTGTAGACTATAACAACTTAACAGAACTTACAGAGGATATAGCTACAGGATTCTATGACCTAGTTATCTGGGCTGGACACTACGGTGTCCCTCTACCACCGGAGGATGAGTTCTGGGCGTTTATAGATACAGCTGAGAGTCTACAACTAGGTATAATGTGGCTTGACAACTACGGTAGCCACGGCTACGGTATCAACGCTCTACATACCTTCATGGACGATCCTGCTGAGAGAGACTATGACTGGGGTGCTGAAGCTTATGTAAAAGTTGTTGCGGCACATCCAATATTCCGTGGATACGAGGTTGGAGACGTCATACAGATAACAACTCAATCATGGGGGGACTTCAGCTGGTTTGGAGGATTTAGTGGTGAGACTATTGGTACACTAGTTATTGGAGGCGTTGAGATCGGCGATATGATTGCATGGAAGATGACTGACGCTGGTGCTAAATGGGCTCTACTAGCTAGTATGGCTCCAGAAGAATGGACTGACATGAGTTACTGGACACTAGATGCTTACCAGATATTCTATAATGCTATGTTCTGGACAATGACTAAGCCATTGTATCTAGTGTTTGAGAACCCATACCTACATGTTGGCGATACAGCTGTACTACATATATCTGGTGCACCAGCTAATACACTTATAACAATACTGCTTGATGGAGAGTACTTGACATACACTGTAAGTGATGAAGAAGGTAATGCTACTGTAGAATTTACTGTACCACTAATACCTGGCGGTGAACATATAGTTGAAGCTCTTACAGAAGATGGAGTATACTATGGTTCAACATCATTCTATGTACTAGCTAAGGTAGTTATAGAGCCTACAGAGACAACAGCACCTGGACTAGTACATGTAACAGCAACTGGTTTAACGTCGTACGCACCATTCTACGTATATCTTGATGGAAACTATCTAAGCTTCCTAAGAGCTAACGAGTCTGGTGCATTTGAGACAAGTATCAATATACCACTAGTAGTATCTGGTGTACATACACTTAAATTGATAGATGTATTTACTGGTGAAGTACTTGCTGAAGAAGAGCTACTGCTAACACAGTATCTTGAACAAATTGGTGAGATAAGCGAGGATCTAAGCGATCTGGTTGAACAACTGTCTGAAGTAACTGGTGTACTTGTTAATGTAACAGATGACATAGCTGAAATTGTGACAGATGTGGGTACAATACTAGCAAAGATTGATGAACTAAACGCTACACTAGTAGGTGTTATAGAGTCGAAGACCGGAGAGATCTATGCTTTAGTAGATACTACTAAGGGTACAGTGCTTGCTAAACTAGACGATCTAGAGGAGCTAGGGCTTGATGTAAAGGATCTTGTTGAAGAAGTAAGTGGTAAAGCAGATGATCTAGAGAGTAAGCTTGATGAAATGGCTCCACTACTAAACAATATCTATGGCATACTAGTTAATGTATCTGGTGACGTAGCCGCTATTAAGACAGACATGGGCACTGTATTAACTAAGCTAGACGATATAGGATCAGTAGTAGGTGTTATAGAGTCGAAGACCGGAGAGATCTATGCTTTAGTAGATACTACTAAGGGTACAGTGCTTGCTAAACTAGACGATCTAGAAGCACTAGGACTAGACATTAACTCAACACTACTAACAAAGTTTAGTGAAGTCAATAGCAAACTAGATGACATAGAGAGTAAGCTTGATGAAATACTAGACAAGCTTAGCAACGTAAACCAGTCAGTTGCTTCACTATCTGAAGAGAGGATACCATCAATAGAGAAGAGTGCTGATGAAGCAAAGAGTGCTGCTTCAACAGCTTCAACAGTAGGGTTCACAGCATCTGGTTTAGCAGTAGTAGCACTAGCTGCATCACTACTAGGCTTTATAAGGAAGAAGTAGATTAGATAGAGTCTTTACCTAAAACAAAGTATTTTTTATTAAATATCCCTTATCCTATAAACCACTCTTCCTAACCATATAAACACCCTTACTCCACTTAACAACATAGCCTAGCCTAGATAATGATGAAAGTAGCTTACCAGCTGCTTGAGGTGTAATACCTAGCTCATAGGAGATCTCATGTATACTTATAAACCTTTTACCAGAGAGTATAAGTCTTCTACCAAGTAGGTCTAGATCTATCTTAATAGTTATATAGTTATCACCCATAAAACACACCCATAGTCTAAAACAGTTTATAACTAGGAGTCTCTCTAGTGAAACTACTCTAGAAAAATCAGTATATGGGGCTATATCATCCCTCTATAGAGGTCGGCGGTAATACCATTCATCACTCTATATAAAAACTATAACATATGCTCCCTAGTTAATACAGTGTACTATCCACTATTCTTCTTAAATAGCTTATTCCTATACAAACCCATATATCCAGATATGATACGTAGGCTTATAGAGACTTCTTCATCAAGATAGCATCCACTTTCAACAGTCTTACCATTACTAAGGTATAGCTTAATCTTCTTAAACTTTGGTCTATCACAATTAATAACCTCTACTTTCTCAACAAAACCGTTAAGAGCTAGTGCTTCAAGGTATCTTAGACTGCAGTCAAACCTACATGTAATATATTTTGATAAATCCCTATTTCTAGAACTCTCCCCAACCAACTACAACACCCACAGTATCTCTAAATACGATATAGTGGTAATAAAATAGTATGTATAGGACTTATAAAAATTATCTAATAAACAATATAGACTAGTTATAGAATACTAGGAGAATCTATAGAGGTAAAGAAGGGCTGTCAAGGTTTAATTCTTTTAATAGAAACACCTAGTTCATCTATTTTCTCAACAACATCACTAGAAAGTCTAGCCCCCCTACCATATAATACTATTACTGGTCTAGCACCTATCCTCTCAGAAGCCTTCTTAACAACATCTATATCGTCTAAGGAAACAGTTTTTGAACCACTATAGACTTTTATAGCAAGCTTCTGGCCTCCCTTAGAAGCAACTATTTCAAAGACTAAATCGCCGCATTTAACACCTATTCTAACACTATAGCCTGCAGCAATATATCTACCAGCAACTTCTCCGACAACACCATACTTACTCCTAAGCTTCCTCCATAAGAACTTTGCTCTAGCTGTAACCATAGACACACCCACCTCTACTACAATAGCTCTTAAGGAATAAAATATTTTTATTCAAGAAGCTTCCTCCTAGCCCTTCTTAGAAACATATCGATATAATCCTCAATACTAGGTCCATCAACAATCCTTACTCTAAACGATACCCTTACAACAGGTTTATCAACACTTATCAACCTCGTTATATCACTTGGTGTTCCAAGAACAATTGCTTCAGCATCAATATTCTTCAAAGTCTCCTCAAGATCACGTAGTTGTTCCTGTGTATAACCAGTACTTGGTATAACAGGGCCTATGTGTCTATACCTCTTATACATTTCAGCAATAACACCTACAGCACAAGGCTTTGGATCAACGATCTCTCTAGCACCATACTTACGAGCAGCAACATAGCCAGCAGCATAAGGTAGTCCTCCATGAGTCACAGTAGGTGAGTCCTCTATAACAACAACACGTTTATTCTTTACAAGTTCTGGTTTATCAACACTAACTTCACTAACAGCAAGACTTACATAAGCATCTGGGTTAAGCTCCTTAACATTCTGTTTAATAGTTTCAACATCCTCTTCTCCAGCCTGATCAACCTTGTTAATGATAACAGCATCAGCTATACGTATATTGACCTCGCCCGGATAGCTATTCCTTTCAATACCTGGTCTCATAGCATCAGCTACTGTTATATGGAAGTCTGGCCTATAGAATGGCCAGTCATTATTACCTCCATCCCATAGTATAATGTCATTTTCTTTCTCAACAATACCCAGTATTCTACCATAGTCTACACCAGCATATACTGTTAAACCCATTCTAAGATAGTGTTCATACTCTTCACGCTCTTCTATAGTAGTCTTATACTTATCAAGATCATCTATTGTATGGAGCTTTTCAAGAGCCATAAGCTCTAGGTCGCCGTAGGCCATGGGATGCCTTACAACACCAACACGATACCCCTTACCAACAAGTACTCTTACAACTTCACGTGAAACACTACTCTTACCAACACCAGTCTTTACACCAGTAATAGCTAGTACAGGTTTACTAGCTTCAAGCATTGTGTCACGTGGGCCTAGTATAATGAAGTTTGCACCAGTAGCTAGTGCACGGCTCAAGTATCCTCCAAGTTCACTATATGTTAAATCACTAAAGCTTAAGACAATATCGTCAACACCATATGTCTTAACAATATCTTCTAGAACCTCTATAGAAAGTATAGGTATACCATTAGGATATAGTCTACCAGCTAGACTAGCTGGATACCTCTTACCAGTAATACCAGGGATTTGTGTTGCAAGAAAAGCTATAACTCTATACCTAGGATTATCTCTAAACAATACGTTATAGTTATGATAATCTCTACCACCAGCACCTATAATGACAACCTTACGTGGTTGTTCCATGGCCTATCCCTCCATTCAAGACTAGCTATATAATGCTATAATCATTAAACGTAGAAGCTAGTTAATAAAAACAACTAGCTCTCTATAAGTCCTACTCTTTAAATCTACACAGTCAATGTAACACCCTATACAGAGTAGGTTCATGGTGTAGTGTATGGGTGCAGATACATTCATTAAAAACTGGTATGGATCAAATGAGCCTACTATAGCTGATAAGATAAAGGGGTTGTTTAAGACAGAGAAAGTACCACTTGCTAGAAGAGCTATAATGGCCCACTATAGGATAAAGTCTGCTTTAAACCGTGTTAGAGCATACATTGATAAGCTTAATGAGAGAGATAGAGAGTTGTTTGAGAGAGCTGTTGAGTCTCTAATGAGGAAGGATGAACCACATGCAAAGATCTATGTTAATGAAGTAGCTGAGATTAGGAAGGTTGCACGCCAACTACTAAAGATTGAGTATGTACTAGAACAGGCAAGCCTTAGACTAGAGACATTCATTATAGTAGGTGAGACATTCACTAATATAATACCCGTTGTTGACGTTATCAAGGAGGCTAGTAAGATACTACGTGGTATAGCACCAGATGTATGGATCGACCTTAACCTAGCTGTAAACGATCTATCAATGATAATGAGTGCTACAGGCATAGACCTCGGCGGTGAAGCAGGTATAACAATGAGTGAGGAAGCTAAGAGGATATATCGTGAAGCAGAGATAGTTGCTGAACAGAGGATGAAGGAGAAGTTCCCTGAACTTCCATCACTTGTATCAACATCTAAAGAATCTAGTACACTAACTCAACACTAATCTATAAAATATGAGGGTACATGTATTAGATAGTCCTTATTTTTACCTTAACCATAGTTTTTTAGTAAACACACACTATTTATAAAAGCCTCCTTGCAGCGATAATAGACATAAGTTCTAAAGCTCTAGCAACATCTCTAAGCATATACCTTATAGTATTTACTTTCCCACCAAGATCATTTGGATCGCTTGGATTAAAAACTACTTTAGCACCAAGTTTCTGTATTAATACGTGGTCAATAGAAACCTCTAGCTTCATCACCTTCGATCTGAAGGTAACTGTTCTCTTACTCTTATTATAGCTTACACTAGCTGTTAATGGTTTATGCCGTGTAACCAAGATCCTATCACTATAGACTGATATAGACCACCATGGATCAACTACTACTACATCCCCCTCATCAAGATCCCTAGCCTTATTCCTAGCTAGCTCAAGTACTTTAGACATCATACTAGCTACTTCAATAATGTTTTGAGCAACACTAACTATTGAAGGCTTTAATGTAGAAGCTTTAGATAAAACTCTAGACTCTATACCATTTCTAAAACTATTGAGAATACCTAGAGCTTCATCTATAAACTCAATAGCCTTAGCCATACCAGCTCCTCCCCATGTTCTATAAGCATCTACCATAAATACATGTTTAAGAATAAAACTATTTCCATAAACGATATATCTCATCAACAACAGACTCTTTAACAGTATATGAAGAATTCTTCTCTTTAACAACAAGTTTAGAAGGACCGTCAACAACTCTACCACAAACATAGCATCTATAACCCTTAGATTTAAGTATATCAATAACTATGTCGAGATTATTCTCTGATACAGTTGCTATTAAAGAACCACTACTAAGCAACTTATATGGATCTATATCTAAAGCACTTGACACCTCCTCTACAACTGGTTCAATAACTAGACTGTCTTTATCAAATACAATAGTCTTCTTACTAGCAAGAGCTAGTTCCAGCAAACCCTGTATAACCCCTCCTTCAGTAGGATCATGCATAGATGATACATAGTCTCTAATAGAGAGTGCTTTATCAACAATACTTATATCAAAAACATATCTTCTAGCCTCTTCTACAACACCTCTACTAACACCATGCTCCAATAATAGATCGCTGAAATCCCATGCAATAACGCTAGCACCTTCACCACCAACTCTACCAACAACAACTACATAGTCACCACTACATGCATCACGTGTTCTAACAACACGTCCAGTAGTATGACCAATAGCTGTAGATATAAGGAGAGGTCTTGGAACACCTGGTGTAACTTCTGTATGACCACCAATAACTGTAGCACCAATAGATTTAGCAGCACGATCAACATCCTCCATAATCTCTTTTAAAAGACTAGTACTAGAGCCCGGTGGGAGGAGTATTGTAAGTAGAAGCCATCTAGGCCTTACACCACGTACAGCAACATCATTAGCGGCTACATGGACTGCTAGCCAACCTATAAACTTTGTAGCAGCTGTTATGGGGTCGCTATGGGCTACTAGAAAGCCTTCTCCAAGACGTATAATACCAGCATCTTCGCCAATACCTGGTCCTTGTACAAGGTCTGGGTCAAATGCTCCAGTGTGTTTAAAGACTATATCTTCTAGTACTTGGTGTGGTGGTTTACCCTCCTTTAACTCCAACTCTATACCTCCCCTCACGTATACACTCTCTACACACATATGATACAGTTGTTACTTGAACAAGACATTCTTCACAACCAATCCTACCACATATCATGCAGTACCCTATACTAGGGTATTTACCACATATACTACATACTGTATCCCTACATATAATGCATACACCTCTACTCTTGTCAAAATCTCTACTACATACAAGCCTTCCACAAACTCTACACTTATAAACACCCTCTTCCAAACCACATATACTACACAGTCTAGTCAAATCAAATAACCACCCTTAACCATATAGATTATACTAGGGATTAATTATGTTATACCGTATAAAGATCGTTGGTTGTCTAGACATAGTTTATGAAGCAGATTGTTTAGAGGATGTTAGAGAATACGCTTATAGACTAGCTAGAGATTATTGTGTTAAAGAGTCTAAGAAAACTAGAATATACATACACGTTCTTGAAGAGAAGAGCGGGGAACTAGTTGATAAAGGACTTGTATACCATGGAGAGTTTAGGGGGGTTTAACACCATAGGCTTTAACAATATTATCAACCATAACCTTATACAAATACCCTACATTAACAACTCCATCACTAACAACTTCTTCTAAAACCCTAGGTATATCCCATGGATAAGCTGATACACCAGGTCTCCTAGGATCATCTATAAAATCTGATTCAACAAGTACATGGAGCGGCTTATTCTTTAAAACACTAGATACAGTCCTCTTCTTAGTAGGGATAGTATACCATAAACCATGTCTTTCAGCCCATAGAGCCTCCTCAACACCTACATGGTGTAGGAACGGTATCCTATAGTCTACTCCTAGAAGGTCTAGGTATTTCTTAATAGACTCTACTGTAGAGAAACCACCCTGTTCTAGATGTAGATGAACAATCATACCATAGTCTCGTGCGACCTCTAGAGCATACAACATTACTAGTTCTGAAGCAACTATTCTAGTAGGAGCTGTACTATAGTGTTGCCTACCAACTTCACCAATACCATCCACTAGCCCCTCCTTATGCATTCTAGCAATCTCATCAACAAGCCTATAGCCTAGTTCAACAACATCCCTTAAACTCCATCCTCTACGAAACAATTCATCAACCTCGGCTGGATGGAAACCAACTAGTACACAAGTCTCTAAACCAGTTTCTCTAACCCTCCTAGCCTCCTCTACAACAATCCTATACGCCCTTAAATGAGCCTCTAAACCAGCATCTTCTATACCATAATGGTATGGAGGTAAGCCTATAAGAGCTATAAACCATCCACCAACATCTCTAAACTTTCTAGCAACACGTTTAGCACCAAGTCCTTTAACAGGGTTTGTATGACAATGAGCATCAGCATACAATAGCTTCTCCAAACACATACACCTAAACAACTATTTACCTAGAAGTAATGGAGAACGCATCAGTACTTAAGTGTTTCTCCATGCCATTATAGGGTAAGTAATAGTTTCCTCTTTGTAGGTCTTTTAGGTTTTTTGTAGGTACTTTAGTGTTCTTTTGTTATGGTGTGTTGTGTATGATTGTCTGTTTAGTCCTTCTTTAATACTTATAATCTTTACTATGATAGTAACTATCTGGTTACCTCTACTGGGGGCTATATGCCTCTGGTAGAGAGAAACCGTGATGAACCGCCCTACAGAGACCTACAATGACCTAGGACGGGAAACGGTATAGTGTCTCTCTAACAACCACTTCCATAAAGACTTTACCTGTATAACTCTATTACCTGTTCTAATCAATTCCTCTTGATCCCATGTTATTATAGATAATCTACTACACTCTAGTTTTCTAGAAGCCTTCAATAGTGCCTGTACTTCCCTCTTCCTATTATCAATAGTGAGCATATATGTTGACTGTATCAACTCTAACACTCTATCTCCCTTCTTAACTACAAAATCTACTTCTAAACCAGTATTGTCTCTCCAATAGCCGATCTCTATAAATGGATCGATATTCTTAAGTCTAAGCAGTTCTAGAAATACAAGGTTCTCCATAAGAATACTTGGTTCACCGTTAACACCATAGGCTTTAAGCAGGCTATTATCAACAATATATACCTTCCTAGGTCTCTTAATAGACTCATAAAATGGTGTAACAATTTGGTTTACATAGAAGAATAGTAGTGCTTCACTAAACATTCTAGTATACTCTAGTATTGTAGACTTTGAGACTTTGAAGCCAAGTCCTTTAACAATATTATAGAGTCTTGTTATAGTAAATTGTTTACCAACACATCTAGCTAGGTGCTTTAAAACAATCTCAAGTAAGTAGACCTTTCTAACACCATACCTATCAACAATATCACGATAGAATACTCCCTCACTAATACTATAGAGTAATTCATTATAGAGACTCCTCTTAAGAACTAGTTCAGGAAAACCTCCATAAGACATGTAGTCTCTTAGATAATACAGTAGCTTACTCTTAACACGATCACTATACTCTAGAACACTATAGTCAATAGAGAAACCTATAGCTTTAAGATACTCACGGAAGGAGAAGGGTAGTAGTATATAGCTTGCAGCTCTACCACGTAACTGTGTAGCAACTTCTCTAGCTAACAACTTAGAGGAAGAGCCAGTTATATATACTCTATATAAACCAGTATCACGTATTCTTCTAACAAAATACTCCCATCCACTAACAACATGGATCTCGTCTAGAAAGACATACTCTGGATCAACGCCATAGAGTTCTCTATAAGCATTAAATAACTCAACAAGATCAACTGCTTTAACACCACGTAGAAACTCATACTCGAAATCAACATATAGACATCTACAACCACTATCCATAAGCTCTCTAATAACCTGGTAAAAATAATACGTCTTACCAGCTCTACGAGGACCAATAATACAGACTAGATCAAATGGTTTAACAACAAGCTCTCTCTCAACAAGACTAGGAACCCTTCTCTCAAAAAACTCTACTATAACCTTCTTAAAAACCTCTCTCCAAGACAAAACACTACACCATATACTATATAGAAAACAAAACTTCAAAAAACTTGTTCTCTCTACTGAACAAACTATAAATCGTTACCCAAAACCTCTCATACCTAAGACATGCTTAGTGTGGTTCCTAGGTAACGGTTATTATATGTATGGAGTAGAGATAGTTTACTTGGAGAGGATAGTTTATGGAGGATAGGAAGGAGAAGATCATAGTTGTTAAGATACCCTATGACATATACATAAGGCTTCAGGAGAGATGCCGTGTTGAAGGATATAGTTTGTTGAGTGACTATGTTAGAAGCATAATATATAGAGAACTTGGTATTGAGACAACTCCTTCTAGAATAGAACGTATTGAGAGGAGAATTGATGAGCTTGAGGAGAAGTTTAGAGATATAGATGTTGATAGAATAGCTAGTCGTTTAGTTAGAAGAATACATGACATGGTAAACCCTATATCAGCAGAGTTGTCAAAACTATCTAATAGGTTAGCAGGTGTTGTTGAGAGAATAGATGGTTTAGAAGAACGTGTTAACAAGGTTGAACAAAGTGTTGCTAGACTAGTTGAAACAAGAGGAGTTCCTAGAAAACGTGGTATTGATCGGCTTAGAGAACAGGGTGTATTGTTTGAGAGTGAGCTTAAGAGACTACGTGATCGAGATAGGTTCTTTGCTTATCTAGAGAGGGAGGGTGCTAAAGTTATAGAGGCTGTTGATGAGAGAGTAGCTGTTTATCCAGATTTCTGGGAAGGGTTTAAACAAAAACTATTCAATGAAGTCACTACTAATAATGAGGAGGAGATTAAGAATATGCTTAGTGATGTAGAGTATAAGTTGTTTAAAAAACTTGTTAAAAGTGGGCTAATATACTATAACTCTATAGAGAAGAAGTGGATGCCTACATCAAAGGAACTTATTGACTAACAAGGTTTTTACCTACCAGCTACTTTATATAGTTTTAGAGAGTTTAGAGACTAGTATTTCTGGGAACATGTTATGTCTAGTGATTTACTAGAGTATGTTGATATTAAGGAGACTGGAGGGGTCCTTTTAGGGAAGAGCTTTGTAGTTGATGGTTTTTGGAATAGGTTTGCTCGTGTAATAACACATGCTCATAGCGATCACTTGAGGGGTTTGAGAGACAGTATTATACATTCATCATTGATTATAGCTACACCACTAACACTAGAGCTAGCTCTAGAGTTAGCAGGTATTCCATCAAATCTAAGGTATCTGTATAAGAGGAAGGCTTTACCACTGGACTATAATGAGAGAGTAGATGTTAATGGAGAATATATAACACTGATCCCGTCAAACCATATACCTGGTTCAGCACAAGTACTTGTAGAGACAAGTGGTTATAGAATAGGATATACTGGAGACTTCAAGTTGGAAGGAACGCCTGTTATGAAGGGTCTTGACGTACTTGTTATAGAGTCTACATATGGTAGACCAGATTATAGAAGACCATTTAAACAAGAAGTTTATGAACTACTTGTAGACTCTGTAAATGATGGGTTACTAGAGGGTGGACCAGTAGTTGTCTATGGATACTATGGTAAACTCCAAGAAGCTATGAAAATACTTAGAGAACACGGAGTTACTGAACCATTCCTCATGCCTCCAAAAATGTATAGAATAACAAAGGTTATTGAGAGATACGGGTATAGTGTTGGTGAATACTATAACACAATGTCTAGAGATGGTAGAGTACTACTATCATCTACAACAAGATATGTACTATTCCAACACATGAATAGGGCTAAGTACAGGAATTTACGTAGGGGGTTGAACATTATACTATCTGGCTGGGAGTTCCATGAACCAGTTAAGAAAGTTGATAGGAATACATGGCTTATAGCATTAAGCGATCATGCTGACTACGACGACCTTATAAAATACGTTGAAGAAGCATCTCCAAGACTAGTTGTAGTAGACAACTCTAGACAAGGTGAAGCATACGAGCTTGCTAGAGGTATTAGAGAGAAACTCGGTGTAGAAGCTATAGTACTACCTAGTAGAAACTAATTGGGTATAATCCTAGGTATTTAATTAGGATTTATTACAGAGTGATCACATACTCCTATCTATAGAGATGATGAACACCTGCGACGATAGAGCCGTTAGCTGGCTGTGATGTGGGAAGAGCCGTTCTGACCACTAGATCATGTATTCTCTCCACTTAACCAGTGTGTTTATGGTTAGTGCTAGTAGTATTAGAACTACTGGTACTACTATTACCCGTGTCTTCTCTATAGATGGAGGCTTTATAGTTGATAGTTCTCCTACATAGTTTGAGGGTTCTATTGAGTGTATTTGTGAGTAGACTGTAAGCACTCCTAGATCGACTGCTTTTCCACCAACCTCCAGTACTACATGGATCTTTTTAGAAAAGGCTATTAACAACCCCTTGTTAGCGTCTCTATACTCTACACCACTAGATACGTTATAGCATAGTGTTTTTACAATATAGTTTGATAACTGGTAGTAGTTTGTTGATACAATGTACCTACTATCTCTAAGAATAAATAATGGTGTCTTATTAAAGCAGTTGTCTAAAATCTTTACAATAACTTGTTTCGCCAGGTTCTTTAAGGAATATCCATGTACATAAATGTATACATTAAAATCTAGTACCCTAACCTTTTCAATAAGGAAAACATTTTCTCCACCATCATATCCAGTAGTTATTGTTACTACAAAACTTGTCTCAATAGAGTCTGATACAACATTAAACAAGTACTCAATAACTAAGGGTTCACTAGTGTATATGGATTGACACGATAGAATAGGAGTTGATAAGAGAATTAGAAAAACCATTAATGGGTAAAACCTGCTCAACTACTCTCCCTAAACCTCTCTATAGCATCACTAATCCTCTTTAAAGCATCCTCTCTACCCATCCAACCAATAACTTTAACCCACTTACCAGGCTCAAGCTCTTTATAGTGTTCAAAGAAGTGCTTAATCTTATCCTTAATAACAATCGGTAGATCATCTATACTCTCAACACCCTTAAACCTTGGATCAATCTTCTCTTTAGGAACAGCAACAATCTTAGCATCAGGTCCTTCCTCATCCTCAGTCATTAAAACACCTATAGGCTTAGCTTCAACAACAGATCCTGGTAGAAGAGGTTCATAGCCAACAACTAGTACATCAACAGGGTCTCCATCCTCCTCTAGAGTACCTGGTATAAAGCCGTAGTTGAATGGATAGTGCATAGCAGTATATAGTATACGGTCTACAAACAATATACCTGTCTCTCGATCAAGCTCGTACTTTACATAGCTTCCAAGAGGTATCTCTATAACAACATTAACTATCTCTGGAGCCTTCTTACCCGGACCTATAGAGTAGTAGTCTGTCACCATGTACCACCTACTAGGTTAGTTGAGAAAAAGACTAGTTAATTAATACCTGCTTTTCTATAAAAACTAGTACTTAATTAAAATAGCTACTGGTATACCTTCTCTATAGATAACTGTTATCTTAGCCTCAATATCTAGGTTGGCTAGTGGTTCTAGATACTTACGGGCACTCTGTAGTGCTTGTATAGACCTATTAATCCTGTCAATGAGGTCTGTTAGTAAGCCAGCTTCATTCTCAGCACTAGGATTTATAAACAACTTTATATCCTTAAGATCAACAACTTTACCGGATGGAGGGGTCTCTTCACCAGTAAGGCTTTTAAGAAACTCTCTAAGCTTTTTCTCCTGCTCAGCTTTAGCTCGTATATCCTCTAGTCTACGTAGATAGTCAGCTAGTTGTTGTCTCAATGTATTCAATTGTTCATCAATAGCCTTTAGTAACTCACTAAAAGAACTATACTCTCTAACTAGTGAAGACAAGCCATACACACCTAGTCCTAAGCTATCCCTCTTATATCTAATATTATTCCCTCTAGATAAAAATATGTATCTCTAAAACTAAACAAGGATCTCCTTAAGCATTCTACCAACAGCCCATGAAGCGTCGGCAACAGCTACACCAGAATCTTCAAAAGCCTTCTTCTTAGAAGCCCAGTCACCAACACCCATAGATATGATAGCACCAGCATGACCCATCCTCTTACCAGATGGGGCAGTCATACCAGCTATATATGCTATAACAGGTTTCTCAACACCATGCTTCTTAATATAAGCAGCAAGCCTCTCCTCAGCATCACCGCCGATCTCGCCGATAACAATAATAGCCTTCGTCTCAGGGTCATTGAGAAACATCTTATAGACATCAATAAAGTCTAGTCCAGTGACAGGGTCGCCGCCAATACCAATAACAGTTGATTCTCCAAAACCGGCCATGTTGATATAGCGTGATATCTCGTAGGTTAAAGTACCACTACGTGATACAACGCCTACACAGCCTTGTTTAAACACATGTGAAGGAAGTATACCAACTTTAGACTTACCAGGGGATATAACGCCAGGTGTGTTAGGACCCACTAGTATCCTCTTGTTTCTCCGTGCATAGTTTACAAACAATAGTTCATCCCATAAAGGTATACCCTCAGTTATAACAACTATGTTCTCAATACCAGCGTCAACTGCTTCATAGACAGCGTCTGCAGCATAGGGTGCTGGTACAAATAATATACTAGTATTGATCCCTGGGTGTCTCTCAACAGCCTTCCACACAGTATTATAGACTGGTACACCATGTACAACCTGTCCTTCCTTACCAGGTGTTACACCAGCTACTACTCTAGTACCATACTCTAGCATAAGCTTTGTATGGAAACTACCTTCTCTACCAGTAATGCCTTGTACGAGAACACGTGTTTTCTCATCAACTATTATAGCCATAGAACCTACACCTCCCCTGCAAGCTCTATAGCTTTAGAAATAGCTTCTTCTAAACCAGTATACATAGGTATATTATTCTCCATAAGAATCCTCCTACCCTCCTCCTCATTAGTACCAAGCATACGTACGACAATAGGCTTTTCAGCCCCAGTCTCACGAATAGCTTCTACAACACCATTTGCTACCTCATCACAACGGGTTATACCGCCAAATATGTTTACAAGGACAACCTTTACACGTGGATGCTTCAACAATATCTTCATAGCCTCCTTTACACGCTCTCTAGAAGCACCACCACCAATGTCTAGGAAGTTAGCTGGTCTACCGCCAAACTGTTTAACAATATCCATTGTAGCCATAGTCAATCCAGCACCATTACACATAACCCCTATGTTTCCATCAAGCTCTACATATGAGAAACCATACCTTTTAGCAACTGCTTCTAACTCACTATACTCCCTCCCAGCTTTCTCAAGAAAATCTCTATGCCTATACAATGAGTTGTCATCAACAATAATCTTAGCATCAAGAGCTACTAACCCACCATCACATGTCATAGCTAGTGGGTTAAACTCTACAAGCTCAGCATCAAGATCCCTCATAACCCTCCACATACCACTAACAATACCCCACATAGTCTTCCAGTAATCCTTAGATAAACCAAGTTTTCCACAAACCCATCTAGCCATAAAGGGCTTAACACCCTCCCATGGATCAACCTCTATCTTCATCAAAGCCTCTGGATGTTCCTTAACAAGCTCTTCAACTTCAACACCGCCTAGAGGAGAGACTAGTAGAACAGGCTTACGTATCCCACGATCAACTGTTAATGATAGATAGTACTCTCTACTAATACACATCTTCTCTTCAACAAGAACGCAATCAACTCTAACACCCCTTATACTAGAACCAATGAGTTCACCTGCAACCCTCTTAGCCTCTTCAGGGTTGTCAGCAAACCTTATACCACCAGCAAGACCACGTCTACCAACAAGAACTTGTGACTTAACAGCAACACTACATCCAAGCTCTTCAGCAACACTATAGGCTTCACTAGGACTACAAGCAACTCTCCCACGTGGAACGGGTATTCCATAGTTTCTAACAATATCTTTAGCTTCATATTCAAACAACTTCATAGAATAAACCCTCCATAGAGAAAACATGTAGTTCTAGGTTAAATAAAGTGTTGTCTCCTACTACAATAGATCCTATATAGTCTCTCAATAACCCTCCTATTAACATACCTTCCATGAGGTCTTAAACCGCCGGAAAACCTCTTTGGTATATGTAGTAGTTCATGTATAAGAACTCTAACCTTCTCCCCACGATCTAGTTTATCAAAGTTTTCACTAACAACCTCTATAACATACATTGGCTCAACACCTAGTACATACCTCCATATACTAGGTAGTCCATGGATACGTGCTAAAGCATGTGTACGAGAACCATGGCTACGTACAACCCTTACACGATCAATTCTTACATGGTTAAAATAATCACTTAATATATCCAGTATATCCCTTAACAACTCCTCAACATCACTAGCACTACTATACTTAATCACCACTCCTCCCAACCTCTAATAAATCTTCAATAAGATCTACGGCATCATCTTCACTATAACCCGGATCCTCTATAACCTGGTACTCAGCAAAACCATGCTTCCTCTCACTACTAGATAAACGTTTAAGACTATAGACAACACCCTTCCTACAAGGATGTAGTGCTACACTAGCATAAGCTCTTACAATAGCAGCTACAGCTGCTTCATGCAACACAATAACCTGGTCTCTTAGAACAACTGCTAGTCTTAAATGGTAATGTCTGTGTGGAATAGCAGCTACAATCCTTTCAACAAGACTGTTTGGATAGACCTTGACAGGTTTGTCCAACAAACTATCACCATTAAGAGAATTAATTAGTGAGATTTTTAATAGTTAGGGAGATTCTGTTGCTATAGTACATAGTTTAAGAATCTAATAGTTTATATAAGTATATAGTCTCTATACCTTGAGAATTATTTATTTTAGTGTAAGAGTAGAGTAGTTAAATAGGTGTAGTGGGTTGAATAGTCTAGCCATATCTATTGATGTTAATAAACTATTGGGAGGGGGATCTAGAAGTACTAGATATAGAAGGCTTAAGAAGTATATAGAAGAGGGTGTAGTTTATAAAGAGAATAGTGTCTATAAAATCAATATTTTCTCACCAATTGTGTGGAGAAGAGAGTATGAGTCTAGAGAGTATGAGTATACAGTATATAAGGCTATAAACATAGTAGATGGTATAGCTACTGGAGTTAGGGTTGCTTCATCAAATACTCCAAACCCATACTCTGATCTTCCCATATATGAAGTCTATATACCAGTAGAGAGAGCAGATTTATTTGCAGCAGTTATAGGGTTAGATAGTAGATTACAAGTGTATCCAGATACAAGGATTCTTTATAAGACTGGTTTTAGAAAACCTGTTATCATAGCCTATCCTCTTAATAGAAAAGTCTATTATGAGGAAGCTAGGACACCTTATGGTTTCTATATAAGGGAGGCTATACTAGAACAAGCTCTTATTGATATGCTCCGTGGTGATTTCTGGTTTTATGAAGGCTATGTTTTTGAAATATACTACTATATTAGACAATACATTGACCCCTATAAGCTATTATCTATTGCTAAAAACATGGGTTTAGTTGAAAGGCTTTATACACTAGAGTTTATTGTAGCAGACTACATTAGAGAAAAACCATTATTTGATATAAAACCTAGTAGTCTAGTTAAAGTTAATCTCTTAAAGGTTGTAGGGAAACTAGGTGATGTAGTTGATTAGCTTAGACTCAATAGACTTAGAGAAGATGTATAAATATGGATATACAATACAGTGGATTATAACTGATATAGCTAAACACTATATATTGGATACATTGTCTAATGCTTCAAAATACTATGGATTTAAATATGTTCTTGGAGGAGGTACTGGTTTAAACGATATATACTTTCCAGAGAATTTTAGAAGGTTCTCTAGAGACATAGATCTATACCTTGTAGACGTTAAACCCCAGGTTCTCCTAAACCACTTGAATAATGTATTAATGAATAATGGTCTTTATAGAGAGTATAGTGTGTTGGGTAAGAGAGTTGTTACACAAGGGTTTATGTATTTTAGAGAGACAAGATTGAATCATGTGTATAAGTTTAGGATTGAGTTATCCCAAGATATTGGATGTGGTTATAAGTTTTCTACTATAGTACCAGTAAGTGTTAGGAGGGCTAGAGAGTTTACAAAATGGTGGATGGATCATAAAGACTATCTACCTAGAGTATATGAGGTTGAGGTCTCGGTATTTAAGGGGTTAAGACCTTATGCTCATAGTATAGAGAATAGATTATATAGTACTATAGCATCTATTTCCTATGGTTTAAAACCAGTTAGTGTTAACGTGTTTTCAATAGAGGATATCGTAGCCGGGAAGATAGAGGGTGTTGTATCAGCTTTTGTATATAGAGGCTTCATAGGTGGTAGAGTTACTGGTAGAAGAGAGCTTAAACCACGTGACATATATGATTTAGCTATAGTGTTTTCTAAAAAACTATGTAGTATAGAGAAGCTTTTAGAGTCTATAGATGTGCTAGAACTTGATCGAGTAGTAGCTTTTAAAGCTTTAAGACTAGCTCTACTCTATAGCCTATGTAGTCCAGATGTGTATATGAGGTTGCTACATACTGCTCCATGTATTAGGAATAATGTTGAAGCATGGGTTAACATGATTCAAACTGCTTACACTAATACACTAGACGCAGCAGACTATACACCAGATGACTATATAGCATATACTATAATAAACTATGGAGAAATAGATAGAGAATATATAAGAAAGAAATTTAAAATATCAGACTCACAGATCACTAGAATACTACACAGACTAGAACAACTTGGAATAAGTAAACTAAGTTAGACAATTACATTAACATTAACAAATACCTAGTGTTAGTTTAAGAAGAAAAATATCATAGAATCAACTACATTGCAAAGATGATAATGATTACCGAAAAATAACCTAGTATCACTATATTATTACACAGTATAGAAATGTGCAGGGAGGCTAAAATATGCCTCTTGAAGAATTCCTCCTTCCTAAAGAAGAAGTACACCTACGTGTACCTACTTACTACGGAAATCAATGGTATGAATTAGTTGTTACTAATAAAAGGCTAATACTGTATGCTCGTAGAGGTTTACTGTTTAAGAAAGACGACTTTATATCAATAAAAATGGCTGAAAGAGAGAATGTTGTATACAAAGAGGAGGGCTTAATTTCAAAGAAGGGGATATTATTGATAGATACAGTAAGAAGAAGGATAGTGTTAAGAGGAGGAACTAGAGATATGAAAGTTGCTTATCAAAACATAATGCAGTTCTGGGAAGGCTGATGGAGTTAAATAAAGAAGTAGTACTAGAATATGTATTACAAGATATTAGTACTAGAGCTAATGTTAATATTGCTGAGTTGTATAACGATCTTCCATTAAGTATAAAGTATAGAATAGGTAAAGCATTAAATCTTTATAGAAGGATATGTATGCTTAATAACCTTTTAAATGAGACTAGGAAAAGGAGAAAAAGCTTCCTTACATTAAATAAGGGGAGGTTACTTGTTGAAGAAGAGCATTATAGAAAACTTGTTGAAGAGTTAACAACAAAATATGACAGACTTATTGAAAGTATAGCTAGTGAAATTAATGAATTATTAGGGAAGAGTTTTTGAATAGCCTATAGACTATATGTGGGGTAGAGGCTCTATACCAAGTAGCCTCAATCCATTACCAACAACTCTACGGACACTATAGACTAGAGCTAGTTTAAACATCTTTAAACCATAGTCTGTTTCAGCTAATACTCTATCAACATCATACCACTTGTTAAAAGTATCAGCCAGCTCCAATAGATACATAGCTAGTATTTCTGGACTAAGCTGGTCAGCCGCACACGCTACACTCCATGGAAGTTTTGACAACAACCATACAACCCTATACCTTAGACTACTATCCACACCCCCTACATAGTCTATAGAATCCCAATCAACTTCTCCACTAGCTTTCTCTAATATACTATTAGCACGAGCATAAGTATAGAGTAGATAGGGAGCACTACTCTCTTTAAGACTAAGAGCTTTCTCAAAACTAAAAGCTAGAGGCTTCAATGGGTCTGAACTAACCATGTAGAACCTTAGAGCTGCTTTAGCAACAGCCCATGCAATACGATCCCTATCTTCTCCACTAAGGTCTTTCCTACGTAAGTCAACTTCTCTACGAGCACGACTATATAGTTCTCTTAGAAGCCAGTCAATAGTTATTATACGGTATCTACGGCTACTCATCTTCACACCAGGTATTGTAACCATCTCGTAGAGGTATGTAACTAGGTTTTCAGCTTCACGGCGATAGCCTAGTATATAGAGTGCTAGTTTAAGCTGTGTTTGTGGAAGCCTTTGTTCAGCACCAATAACATTGATTACCCTGTCAGCATTAAAGTCTCTAAACTTATAGAGTGTATAAGCTATATCACGTGTAGTATATAGTGTTGTACCATCACTTCTTCTAAGAATCAATGGAGGTATATCCATAGAGATCCCTATATCAAGCTTCTCCCTAACCTCCCTGTCTCTAGCATAAAAGCCTACATCAATTGCTTCAACACCCTTATGTAATACAAAGAACCTGCTCTTCCTAGCATCTTCAACAACTTTTTTAACAAGACTGCTCCACAACAGATCGCTTTCATAATCCCACTTATCAAAAACAATACCTAGTTGACTTAGTGTCTCACGTATACCCTCTAAAGCTAGATCAACAACTCTACGTACAAGCTTTCTAGCCCAATCAACACCCTCTTCATAACACTTCATAATATGGTTAACCTCATCCTCAAGATCACCCTGGTAACCCATAATAGCATCAGATAGTTTATCAAAAAGTTCTTTATCAACTTCCCAAAGCCTACCAAGATCAGCTATAAGCCTATCCTGTTTAGTAAGCAACTCCTTATACTCTTCAACCTCTCTCTCAGAACCTCCAAAACGCTTAATCTTTTCTTCAAGAGTTTTAACACGATCACGTATGCTCTTAAACTCTATAAGGAGATTTGTTAAAGCATATATTCTTCCAAGCCATTCATCAACCTTAACTTTTTCCGGTGGATCAGGTTCTCCGAGGAGACGGTATCCTAGAGCAAGTATAGCTACTTGTCTACCAGCGTCATTTATATAGAATCTTGTCTGTACAGTATGTCCACGGCTACGTAGTAGTTTAGCAAGTGTGTCTCCAAGGAAGGTGTTTCTAGCATGTCCTATGTGGAGTGGGTGTATAGGGTTTGCACTAGTGTGTTCAACAATAATCCTTAAAGGCTTACTAGTAGGGTTGAATCCATAGTCACTATACTCTCTAATAGAGCTATACACAACTCTAGCAACATAGTCTGGCTTAAACTTTACATTAACATAGCCAGCCAATCCTCTAGCCCACAGAACATACCTACTCTCTCCAACAACACTTGCCAGCTCTTCAGCAAGCACAATAGGGTTTAAACCTAGTTTCTTAGCATACCTGTGTACAGGAAACCCTAGATCACCATAATTAGGGTTTGGAGGCTCCTTAACCTGTTTAACAAGTTCTTCTAAACATACTTCAACCCCCCTACTAGCCAAACCACCTATAACACTTTCTATAAACAGTCTAGTAAAATATCCATAGGGGTCTCTAGTAGACAGCATCTAGTCCACCAAAGACAAACTAGTCTTCAAGAACCCACTCTGGAGGATTCCTTAAGGCTTCAACCATTGTCTCATTTAATTGTTTATTGAAAAGCTCTAGTTCAAAACACAGTCTACTACCTCGACACCCAGTTTTAAGAGTTGCTGCTGCAAGACCATACTGTAGAGCCTTTAGTACATCATGGCTGTCAAGATAGCAGCTGTTAAAGAATGCTGCAAAAGCGTCTCCAGCACCAGTTGTATCAACAACTCTACGTATAGGCTTAGAGAGTCCATGATAGACTCTCCCACTAGGATGTAGTACGTAGGCTCCAGCAGAGCCTTTCTTAACAACAACTAGGTCTGGGCCTATGTTGAGAAGCTTCCATGGATTACTTGCTAGAGTCTTAGCTTCAACACGGTTTAGAAACACTATGTTAGAGTACTTTATAGTCTCAAGAACACGGTCCTTTTTCTCAAAAGCACCGCTACCAGGGTCATAGCTAACGAGTACACCAAGACTATGTGCTCTACGGGCAATCTCTAGAGCTACACTAGGTTCAACACTAGCTATATGGGCAATACTAGCTTCCTTAAGAGCAGAACGTGGTATATCGTTTGGTGATAGTAGTGAGTTTACACCACGGTGTTTAACCATAATCCTCTCACCACTGTCTCTCTCAACAATTATTGATACAATACCAGGTATGCCCTCTACACGTTTAACATATGATACGTTAACACCTATACTGGCTAGTTCATCAAGAATATAGTCTACAAATGGATGGCTAGAAGTTGTTGCTATAAGATATACTTGGTGTCCATAGTATCTTACAGCTACAGCATAGTTTGATGCAGCACCGCCAGCACCTACATGAGCATCACTAGATACTATAGACTCATCCCTACTCGGTACATGGTCAACATACAGTGATATATCTATGTTAAGGTTACCTATAGCTACATGTATATGGTCTCTTCTAGACATACTAGTACCCACTAACTCTTCTTAATCCATTCTCTAAGTAGAGAGACTGATATGTATTTCCTACCATGTTTCTCCCTAAGTTCATCCCATTCACTAAGAATACGTACAGCCTCATTAGCAACTCTTATAGCGTCATCAACACCAGCACCTACAACAAACTCTTCTGTCTCACGATTAGCTATAGCGGCACAAACCATTCCAGCACGTAACCCATAGATATTGGCTAGAGTGAATATTGTTGCAGCCTCCATCTCAAAATTAAGTACATTAACACTCTTAAGGAAGTCTATAAGCCCCCTGTTAAACGGTGGTAGATAGCCTCTATAACCAGGTCTCTCCTGTCCAACGTAGAACGAGTCTGTAGAAACACTTAATCCAACATGGTATCTAACACCAAGTTGTTCAGCAGCTTCTATCAAGGCAAGTGCCACGTCAAGACTTGCTACTGCAGGATACTCTGGTATAACATACTGTTTACTAGTACCCTCCAAGCGGACAGAACCAGTAGATATGATCAAGTCTCCTACATTAATCCACTTATGGAGAGCACCAGTTGTACCAACACGTATAAACGTGTCTGCACCAACACGTGCTAGTTCCTCAATAGCAATAGCTGTTGATGGAGCACCAATACCAGTACTAGTAGCACTAACAAGTACACCCTTATACCTACCAGTATATGTTGTATACTCACGATGGCTAGCAACAAGCCATGCTTCATCCCAGAAACTAGCAATACGTTTAACACGCTCTGGATCACCTGGTACTAGAACATAGCGTGATACATCACCTGGTTTAACAGCTACATGGTACTGCAGACCCTCCATAGACTCCGGACGACTAGCACTCTTAAGCCTCTCACTCATAGCTAAACACCAGAAAAAGCCTTTTTCTCTATAAAAGTTATGTGTTTAGTGTTTAAAAAATAGTATAGTTTGATCCCTAACTATAACTCAATAAACTCTACTCTAAGCTTCTCAAGATCAGCTATTGCTATAGTAGACTTTCCATAAAGTCCTCCATATACTTCTCCAGGGTTTACAACAAGTTTGTTATTAACAATACTATGGTCTAGTCTATGTGTATGTCCATAGAAAACAGCATCTATTCCTTCAAAATTCCTTGCTATAGAATAGGCTATGTTTACTGTAAAATCTATGCCACTATAGCCATGCATCAACAATACCTTCTTACCACCTACATCTACAATACGTGGTCCATTATCAATACTCCACCCAGCTTTACTAAACAGTTTATAGAGAAGCATCTTATCACCATCATTATTACCATAGACAGCATAAACAACTAAACCACTCCATGAAAGCTCTACCATCTTCTTAACAATAAACGGCGATACAATATCTCCTAAATGGATAATAGTTCTAACACCATGCTCCCTAAACACCTCCATAGCCTTAACAACGCCATCCATACTATCATGGCTATCGCTCATAACACCAACTACTACCATAGAGAACCACCTAAACCTTACTACTCTAGAAATAGAACATATAGTATAGGTGATAAAAAGGTGTTTTATATAAAAAAGCTAGACTACTCAACCTTTATCTCAAAACCCTTCTCTCTCTTCTTCTCAATTTTCCTAAGCCTAACTTCAAGAACACCATTCTTATAACTAGCTCTAGCACTACCTGGATCAACCTCTACTGGAAGCTCAACCTCCTTATAATACCTACGGTTCTCGTTACTAGCACGTATAATAAGCCTCTTCCTATCCTCACTAACAGTACACTTAATCTTCTCCTTATCAACACCGGGTAGTTCAGCAATAACAACAACGTCTTCAGCTTCTTCAAAAACGTCAACAAGTGGTTCACGTTCCTCACTAATAACTGGTCTACCACGAATCCTCCTAACGTTACCGAACTCTTCAATCTTAGGCCTACCATCAGGTCCAACAGTTATACGGAACCCATAGACGTAAGGGCCTATGACACGGAATTCACGTCTAAACTCTTCTGGGCGTTCTCCCTCCTCAAACTCTCTAGTAAACCCTTCAAATTCTCTAAGAAACCTATACAGTATATCGTCTAGTTCACGGAAGAACTCGTCAAAGGGGTCGTATCTCCTTCTCCTCCTAGGCCAGCCCATAGCTATACACCTCTCTTCAATACCTAATTATTATAAAACCCCTATAATCTATTTCCATAATAGCTGGTAGGTGAGTGGTTATCTAGAATGTCTAGACCATACATTATCATATATACTAGTATGAGTGTTGATGGTAGAATAGGTGTTCTTGGAGAGAGAGTTGTTTTAAGTAGGAGATGTGATCTTGAGAGACTGCACTATTTTAGATCAATTGTTGATGCTGTAATGGTTGGAGCTAATACTGTATTAAACGATAACCCATTGCTTACACCAAGGTATGTAGAGAGAAAACCTTCTAAGAAAATGTATAGAATAGTTGTTGATAGTGATTTAAAAACACCAGTTAATGCTAGAGTCTACGATATATCACATGGTCCATCAATAGTTGTTACATCAATTGATAGCTGTTTTGAGAAGAAGAGTGTTTTTAGAGAAAGAGGTGTTGAAGTAGTTGAAGTACCTAGGTTGCCAGGTAGTAGATTAGTTGACTTAGCTAGAGCACTAGATAGGATACATAGTCTACATTCTGATATACAGAAGATACTTGTTGAAGGAGGAGGTTATCTTATAGCTAGTCTTCTTAAACAAAGACTTGTTGATGAAATATACTTGGTTGTTACACCAAAGATCCTTGGTAGAGGTGTATGTTTTGTAAGAGACGGTATATTAGATAATAGTGTTGATTTAGAACTAGTATCATTAAACCTATGTAGTTGTGGTGAGGAAGTAGTTCTTAACTATAAGTTAAAATACTATCCACCATAGTGATAGTATGAGTAGAGAATACAGTGTAGGTGTTAAAGCTTATGAAGGCATACTTCCACGATATAGTATTGTCTACAAGTAAGCGTTTTGAACTCATAGATATAACACATGAAGTAGAGGAGGCTGTTTATAAGAGTGGTGTAAAGAATGGTTTATGCCTAGTATTTGCACCCCATGCTACAGCAGCTATAGTAGCTAATGAGCACGAATCAGGCCTTATAGAAGATATAATTACTAAGGTTAAAGAGTTTACACAACCAGATCGTAGGTGGAGGCATAATATAATAGATGATAACGCCCATGCCCACATTGGTTCAGCACTATTTAGTGCTGATAGAGTTTTTCCAGTAAGGAATGGGAGACTAGTACGTGGTACATGGCAGAACATATTCCTTGTTGAAATGGATGGCCCTAGACATAGAAGGCATGTTGTAGTAGAAGTTATTGGTGAGTAGTAAAGGCTGTCCTATGGTGTAGTGTGTTGAGGTTCTATATAGCTTGTGAAAAGGATATCTTAGATGGAGTTGTTACTGATGTATATTTTGTAAGGACTAGAGAGATTCTTGAGAAAACTGGTTTGAATAAGAAGGTTAGAATGGAGCTCCATGCCTATAATCTGCCTAAGGGTTATGAATGGGCTGTATACGCTGGCCTTGAGGAAGCTCTATATTTATTGAAGGATAAGCCTGTCACAGTATACAGTATACCAGAGGGTACTTTGTTTAAGTCTAAAGAGCCTTTAATGGTTGTTGAAGGTTATTATAGAGATATAGCTGTTTATGAAACACCATTACTTGGTATAATAAGGCACTATACTAGTATAGCTACAAAAGCTGCCCGTCTTAAGAGGCTTGCTTTGGATAAGAAAATACTGTTCTTTGGACTAAGAGCACTACATCCAGCTATAGCTCCTATGGCTGATCGTGCAGCATATATTGGTGGTTTAGATGCAGTATCTGGTTATGCTAGTAAGAAATATCTTGGGTTAGAACCAGTTGGTACAATGCCTCATGCACTAATAATTGTTTTTGGAAACCAGGTTGAAGCATGGAAGGCTTTTGACAAGTATGTAGATGAGAGTGTTCCAAGGATAATGCTTGTAGATACATTCTATGATGAACGTATAGAGGCTCTAATGGCTGTAAAAGCACTTGGTGATAGAGTTTATGGTGTAAGACTTGATACACCTAGTAGCCGCCGTGGTAATATGAAGGCTATTGTTGAAGAGGTTAGGTGGACGCTAGATCTACATGGCTACAAGGATGTAAAGATCGTTGTTAGCGGCGGTGTTGGTGAGAAAGAGATTGTTGAATTAAGGGGTCTTGTTGACGCTTTTGGTGTTGGTACAAGTATTGCTTTCCCTAAGAGTATTGATGTTAGTATGGATATAGTTGAGATAGAAGAAGATGGAGAATGGAAGCCGGTATCTAAGAGAGGTAAACTACCTGGTATGAAACAGTTATGGAGGAAGAGACCTGGGCTTAACGACCTAGTGCTAGCCTGGGGAGAAAAAGCTCCAGAAGATTATAAGCTAATGCTAGTAAAATACATAGAGAATGGAGAATTAGTTAGGAAAATACCTAGTATAGAAGAGATTAGAAAATATGTACTAGAACAACTAAGTGAAATACCAGAACCACAACCTCTATAACAACACATGGCATCCTCCTAGGCTTTAGCCTTCTATATTATCACAAGTATATGGTTTCTGTAAGTACTGACTATTAAGATAGTCTGCATATAATTTAGAGTTTCTCTATCTAAAACCTATAAGTCCGTCTGTTAACGTTCTTCATAATAGAGGTCAGTACAATACTCGGTAAGAATGCTTGCAATAATCTCTATGGTATAGAGCCCGCCTTCATCTACATAGTAGCTTATACTGTAGTCTCCCTCTCCATTGATTATAAGTCTAAAGACTTTCCTAGATTCTCCAGTCTCCTTTTTTACATAAATTCCTATGTATTGTTCATAAGATGCATTATCATATCGTTTTATTTTTATGTTTCCAAATATAAGAATTCCCTTTTTCAGCCATATCTCCATTATAAAATTTCCAGTTTTACAAGTATTTAGTAGAGGTATTTTTTAACATCTTCTTTCATGGTATTTTTCACCTTTTGCAAATAACTATCCTAGAAATTACTCATACATGTCTTATATAACTTTATATAGTATAACGACTAGTGTATTGTTTATGATATCTTGTTACTATGTCTCTATAGGCCGGTCTTATAGTTTCTTAATGTAGTTATGCTCTATGATCTACTCTAACCTTACTCTGCTTATCCTATATGTGTGTCTAAGTGTTAGTTTGTATTTGATAAAACTTTTTGGTAATGGATATATTTCAAATAAGTGTGTTCTGATGGTCTGTGATTGATAGGAGAAGGATAGTGTTCTAGTGAATGCTAGCGTTCCACGGTCTACCTGAGTGATATTCCTAGGAAAACCATATACTTCCCTTACTCTCTCTTAACAAGATATGATGTTAGCCAACCAGCTACACCATTAATGTTTCCACCAGGTATACCCTTCTTTTCAGCTAATAGCCTATCTATAGTCTCTTGTAGTCTATCTCTATGGATGGCTAGAAGATGTTTCTTCATCTCCTTCTTAACATACCTCTTATAACCAGCTATAGTGTATCCACAGTATGGACATACCGTGTAGTATACATCTACATCTCTATATACCACTAATCGTGACTCAACATCACCATTACACGAGAATATAGCTTCTACAACCATACTGGAGACTAAGCCGTAGGGAGCAAGAATTACAGCTGGAGCTATCTTCTCTATAGGCATACTCCTTGACAGCTTAGCTATTGTGTTCTTAATACACTGTCTTATAGCTAGTTCTCTACCACTATACCTTATAAGAAGCCACGGTCTACCATTAAACAACTTCTTAAACCATAAATTCCTCATATAAAGTACTAGTCCATCCCTAAAAACCTCCATCTGAAACTCTCTCTTAACCCTACTCCACTCATCAACAGTATTAACCACAACACTATATGGAGGCTCTAAAATTAGATTACAAGGCTTATCCACCAATACAAGCACATCAACATCACTGGACCAACGAGCCTCCTCTCTAGCACAACTCCCATACACTATAACAGCCTTAACATTATCTACACCACATACACGTGGAGCACTATTTACGATACTATCAAAAGACCTAGGCTTCATAGTATCCCCACTAAACACTAGATATACTAATTTCTCATATACTAGTGTTAATAATTATTTACTCCCAATAATGAATCTAATCACTAGTGCTTGGGTACAAGAAGTACTCTGTGATAGAATTCTTTAAACTATGATAGTATAGTTATGGTATTAGAGGATATCTAGTCTTATATGTGGCTAAAAGTATATCTAGTATATCTATTTATACAATGTATTGTGTTTTTAACCAATATTTTCCTCCTGGACAGAGTCTTTTATTGATGGTGTGTATGAAACTATTTAGTGTTTTCTATAAACCAATTTATCTCTACAAGCTTTATCGTGAATCAAGAGACTATAGTTCATCTAAGAGTATTGAGAGAAGAGCATTAGCTAACATAAGATACACATTTAGTTTAATCAAGAAACGTCTACCAAGTAGTGTCTACAAGATCGATTATAGTGTCTTAAAGAAAGCTAGATCTATAGAAGATGCTGTCACAAAACTAGAGCCTACAACACCAGAACACTATCTAAAACACATAGATGAATACAATAACTGGATCAACAACATGTCAAAACTAGTCACCAACATAGTACTATCAAGTGGTACAATAGGTAAACCCAAAATAATAGCATACACAATACACGATGCATATAGAAACCTACTAGTCATACTAAGATGCATAAAATACCTGTATCCAGACTCTAGTCTAAGAGACTTAGTATTGTTTGTAGAATTTAATACAGTATATCCAGGTGCTTCAGCTTCCTTAACTACATCATTTGCTAGAGTAGCTAACTCAATAATTATACCGTTATATGTAAGAGACGTTGTTGATGATATAATATTATTTGTTAAGAAGTACATATCACAAAAGTAGATAGTCTTATTGGGCTATACTAGTCAGCTCCTGTATGTTACACCACATAAGTTCATTCAAATCAAGCCTTGTAAAGCTGGTATAGATTACATAGTTGTTGGTGGTGAACCTCTTACAGAAGGTTCTAGATCCATTCTACAAGAGATCTATGGGCCGAAACGTGTAGTTGGTATGTATGGTACCACTGAGGCACGTATTCTAGGTATTGAGTCTAAGGGTGAATATGTTGTCTATAGTGATAGATCTCTCTTAGCAGTACGTTGTAGAGATGGTTCTATTGGTGTTGATGGTGAGGGCGAGCTATTAGTTACACCACTCTGTACTAAGGGAGAAATTCCTGGTACACTTATACCTCATTACTTAGTTGGTGATAGAGCTAAGGTAAGGTATGAGAATGGAGTATACTTTATCAGAGACATTACTAGGTCTGGTGATGAACTAATTATTGGTGGAGCTAACTTTAACCCTATAGCTATGGCTAATATCATTGAACAACATCTCTTGAAACAAGGGTTAATGGGTGTACAAGTCTTCTTCATATTTAAGAAGGACAGGGATACAGGGCTTATTAGATTTGTTGATGTAGTTATCTATACTAGAGATAATGCATCTACTATAGATGTTAAGGAGAGTGCATGGTCTTTACTAAAACAATATAGTGAGTTAGTAGCTCAGAAAACTGTTGATGTAAATATTAGGATCACCAGTGATATAGGCTCTCTACTTAGACAATACCCATCAATTGTGCAGAGAAACTATAGGAAGGACTCAAAATACATTATACTAGAACACTAATACAGCAAGTTGTGTAACTCTATAATTCAAGCACTGTATTGTGTAAACTAAGATGTTTCAAAATAGCATTGACCGGGTAATACATGATCTTGATCCTCTTTTAGTCTACATCTATATTTACATCCCTATTACCTAAAGTTCCTAAGCTATATTCTAGCTTCTCTTCCAAGCTAAATAAGAATGAGATAAATGATTTCTCTTAAATATCATAAGAATATTCATTCCTAATTATCAATTCGGGTATTGGTAATATCTAATGAAGTTACATCATAGAGGCTGTCTCTATATCCTTTCTTATAGATAGTTCTTTACTTATTATGATGTAGCTTTTAATGGTACTCTATATGTATGGAAAATTGAGTGGCAAGAACTAAAACGCTATATTTAAATTTAATATAAATCTTTTTACAACTATTATCTAAGACTTAAACTCGTTAGTAATTTATACTCATAGGTCTCTGTATTCCAAGAGTATAATGTATTGAGAGCTTTTAGAGTGTCATGGATATGTGATGAACAGCTATTGGAAGAGATAGGAGTTTAGAACTGGCTAAAAATTGTCAGAGATTATAGATACTTATAGATGATTTGATGAGGAATACTAAATGGTGTGAAAAAGGAGTTATAATAGCCTTATTGCTTTTGGAGTTTATTCTTTAGTTCCTCTAATGTTATTGGTTTGTCTGGGTTTATTCCTAGTTTTTGTATTTCTTGTTTTGTTAGTACTAGTGTTACTGTATAATACTGGCTACATAGCTTTTCTGGTGCAAGATTGTTACTACATAACTCCAGCTTAGTCCACAATGGTAGTTTCTCCCATAGTGTCTCTACAATATCTCTATCACTATAGTTCAACAAGTGATACCAACGTGGCTTAGCTAACCTAACCAACACCAGCTCCTCAACTTCTGGCTCTAAACTAAGTTTTTCAACAACTTCCCTAGGTATAGTTATACGATACACAGTATACTCTTTCA
>CAYZRH010000010.1:0-46422 GCA_964480805.1 uncultured Desulfurococcaceae archaeon | reverse complement strand
GTCTCTACAGTATATGAGTTCTCCATAGTTAAGTACTGTATGCTTTAGTAGAAGCTCAACATGATCTATAGACACTATATCAACTCTACGTTTAACAAAACTCTCTAAACCAATAGCTATATAAACCAATACACTCAAGACATCAACACCAGTCTTAGAAAACTTAACACCAACACCACTTAAACCAGTAAACCTACCATCAACAACAGACCCATAGACAACAGCCTAGACAACATCATAAAACACTACAAACCTACAACAATACACTATAAAATACATTAAACAACCAACACCACATAAACAATGGAGGCTGGCTATGTTCTCCAGTGGAATTGGAGCGATTTAACCGGGGGGTTAATTTCCAGTGGAGCCTCGATCATCTATAGAGAGTCTCCATGGAGGATAATGGAGGTTGATCGATCATGTATGCGGGTTCTCCATGTTTAACCGGGGGGTTAAATACTACATTTCAACTGGAACCTACAAACAATCTCCATGGGGGCGTCTTTTATTTTATTGTAGATAGTTTCTATGTTAGTACTTATGTATTGTTATGTGGAGACGCAGTTGTGGTAGTTAGTGAGTGCTTTTGTCTCTAGATGAACGTGTTTATATATCTGGTCTATAGAGTTGTCTCTTGGAGACAGTGTATGAGTGTTGAAGCTGTTAGGGGTTTTTGTAGGTATGCTTGGAGTGCTTATAGGAGAGGTGAGTACTGGTTAGTTACAATAGATGCTTTTGCTGTGGCTGAACATCTTGTTAAAGTTTTAGCTGATTTTAGGAATGATGAAGTCTCTGAAAGCCATAGAGCTAGGCTCTACTATCTATACTCTCTCTATAGAGATGGTGTGTTGCATCGTGAGGCTATTAATTGTTTTTCTGAACTTATGAGTTTTAGAGAGGATGCACTATATTCTTTCCTTAATGGAGAGATTGCTGGTAAGGCACTTGATCTACTGTGTATGTTGTCAAGTATAATTGGTTCTATTGTAGGTGTTGTTTTTGGAGAGTGTTGTGGAGAGACTGGCTAGAGCTGTATCTATACTTGTCTGTAGGTATCCATGTATTACTGGTGTTATCCTATTTGGTTCTAGAGCTAGAGGTGATGCTGGCATCTATAGTGATACTGATATACTAGTTGTTGTTGAGAAAGAAGATTGTGTCTCTATTGGAGAAGTTACTGGTATCCTCTTAGAACATGGTGTACCCAATCCATCTATAATTATTAGATGTATAGATAGTCTTAGAGTTGATAGCTTATTTAGAGCTGTATTATCTGAAGGACTAGTAATCTATACTAGACCACCACTAACACCACTACCAGCATCTAGTCTTGGCCTTAAACCAATGGTCTTACTAGAACTAGAAATGCCGAGAGATAGGAAGTGTAGGTGGAGAGCTGAAAAGAAGATCTATGGTGACAAGTATCGTAGAGGATTGGTTGAGAAAATAGGTGGTAGTAAGCTGGCACCAAAACTAGTAATGATACCTTCTTCAAAAACTAGAGAGTTTGAAGAAGAGATAAGAAAGCTTGGAGTAGGGGTTAGGAGGAAAATAAGAATATACACTAGCTAATTCACTCTCCCAACACAATAGACCATATCTTATAGATTAATACTATAATACAAAGGATAGACAATCAATAAAATATAGAGACAGTACATACTAAAGCATCATCCATGGAAGTTGGGGATAGTAGAGTGTTCCAACCCCCATGTTTAACTATGGAATTAAATACATAATACTATATACAATAAATATTTGTAAAATCACCTATCTCTAAGAGAATAGTTAATGGAAATCGCTATAGTTCTCTATTGGAGATATTACTTATTAATATAGTGTTCTCTATATTGCAATAAGTATCTATGAAGTTGCTGCTATATTCTATTCTAGATCGGCTTTGTTAGTAGAGGTTATTTATAGTATGGAGGTTCTTTTATAGATCTTGTCTAGATTTAAGCCGGCCTCCACCAGTTGATAATTGTGTGATCTATAGAGTCTTGCTAGGAAGGTTATTTTTACTACGTTGGGGTTGTACTACTATATTATAAGCTAGGATGACTAGGTTATATACTGTTATAGTACTAGGTTATAGGTAATGGTTTAGAGCGTAATGGTTTGTTTAGTAGCAGTTATAGAACTTATACCGAATCAAGGAACCAGATATAATCTACAGCAGACATGCTGAAGAGACTCTAGATATCATCTAAAAAATACTTAAATCTAGGAGCTTAGTGAATAAATAGCTTGGATCTATTTTATTTAAAGCAAGAATGTTTAAGTAACATATAGTTGGGTAAAGATATGTTCATATTTAACAAAGACCTTATTTATAAATGACTTTTATTAAACTATATGAATTAACGAACATTATATTAAGCTCGGATCACTAACTATTGCTATATAGTTTTAGCTTTATGTGTTTAATATTTTGTATCTAGCTAACTAGATCTTGTCTTAATGGGTAAGTATTTTATAGTACTTTAATTAATTCTATATTGGTGGATATGGTGTGTCTAGTGGTTTTAAAAGGTTTGGTTTAGAAATTAACCCCTTTAGCCCAGCCGTTGCTGAAGAAAGACCTCCAAAACTGCTATTAATTGTTGGTAGAGAGTATAATAAGATTAGAGATTTTGTTTATAGTAGGTATAAGGATGCTATTGATAAGAAGGTACTTAACTTTGTTGTTTTGAAAGGTGTTAGAGGATCTGGTAAATCAGCTATTATAATGGATTTCAAGAATAGAATTAATGGAGAAGCATCTATAGCCTATTTTAGACTTGATAGAGAGTCTAGTTTTAGAATAGCTATGGCTTTATTTATTAAGAGAATTATTAATAGAGGTTCTTTAAAAAAGGTGTTTAGAGAAGATAAGATAGTTAATGAAGTATTGAATAGGGAGGTTACTGAAATAGAGTATGATCTACAGGTATTAATTGATAAAGTAATTAGTATATTATCTCATTTAAAGAATAAGCCTTTAGTAATTATATGGGATCAGCTGGAGAACCTTGTTTTAGAGGAGGGTGAGGATAGAGTATTTCTTAATTTTGTAAGAAATGTTAGTATATCCTTACCGAGGAGTATTGATAATGGAGTATTATTTATAATAGCTATAACCCCTGAAAGATATGGTGAAATAGTTAAGATACTTGGTTCTGAAATGGCTTTTATTAGAAATCTAGAAGCTGGCACTGTTGAAATGCCTAGTAGAATGGAGGTTAGCGATACTATAGAGTTGTTTAGAAAACTTATTGGTATTGTAAGAACTAGTGATATAGATCTTTTAGAGAAAATAAAGGATAACCCATATTACCCATTTACAGAGGATGCTGTAAAGTCTATATATGATCTAGCTGATGGTGTTCCAGGAGCTATATATGAGTTAGCTAGTAGAGTACTTGATGAAGCAATAAGCTATCCTGATGTAGAGGTTATTGATGAAAGGTTTGTCCATGATGTTATTTTAGAGATTAGTCCAGAGTGGTATAAGGCTCTAACACTACCACAGAAGACTATTAATGAAATACTTGACCAGTTGTTAGAGAGTGCTAAGGAACTCAATATTATTAGAGATTATCAGAGACTTGTTGGTAACTTGGAAAAATATAGACACCTACAGGAATCTTTTAGTATATTAAGAGGTTTTAGTGAGAATAAGATTACTGAGCAAGAGTATAATGATATTGTTAGGAAGCGTGTATTAGATTATATAGTTATTTATGAGAAAGAGGGCGGTTTCTACGTTACTCTAATTAGGACTGCTAGAATAACTGTTAGAGGTGATACTGCTAGAGCTATATCATCTCTACTTAATAGATTAACTGGTTTTAAGTACGGAGGAGCTATTATAAGTAAGGAGCGTATTAGATATATTCTACTAACTTATGGTAGAGTAAGCGGGAGTGCTAGAGCATTAATAGAACAAGCGTCTATAACTAGTGGTGTAAGAGTTGATATAGTAGAAATTAATACATCAAGTCCATACATATATGGTAGAGTACGTAGTTTACATGAACGTATGATACGTTTAAAGAGAGTGTATAGCAGGTTAAGGGCAATTCCATCTAAGTCTAAGATAACACTAGTAAATGACATAGTAGATGCTTTATCTATTCTAGGAATTGTACCATAGTATTATTAATACTAGGGATTAGGGCTTGTATTTAAGACAGATATTACATGAAATACTAGCATTTAAAGAATTAGAGTATACGTGGTGTTTAAGTAAGTATGGTTCTTTAGAAGTTGAAGAAAACGTTAAGAAACTACTGTATGATATGTTGAGTAAAGGTTTTTACTTAATAGATTTTGATAAAGAACTCCCTAGAACCTTTATTGAGAACACATCTAACCATAAGCGGGTTAAACCAGACTATATATTAATTCATATTGGTAAAAGAACTATTATCCCAAATATAGTTCCAGTTGAAATAGACTGGAGTTTAAGAGAGATAAAGAGACATTTACCATCAATAGCTCTTGTATTACCAGTATTTATAGATATGTTCCCACTCATAATATATGGCAGAGAGTATGTATCTATAAAGTATGTAGACAGGCTTATAAGAAGTGTTAAGCCTTTATATAACATATTATTATCTCCAGTAACTATAGAGAGCTATTGTAGTGGAGGATATGCTATAGTTAAGGCTGACTTATTTAGTATTAGGTATTATATAGATAGAAGTGTTTATAGGAAGATGACAGTAGATTTAGCCTTTTCACTAATTAGTGCTATATACTATGATTTAGTAGATAGAGATCTCTCTAGGAAGCTGGTACCAATACTATATACTATACTACTACAGTATGGCTTAATCAGTAGGATTAAGAAGTATGCACATAGAGAAGCTAGAGTACATCTAGAGACAATTATTGTTGATAGAAAATCTCCTTTAAGAAAAACACTTAGTAACCTAGATTATAGGAGTCTATGGAATATGCTGAGAGAGCTAATAAATAAGTATATTATTGAGTATTATAGATAACAGAATAAATACGGTTTTACCAATATAGATACTTGAGATTTAGAGGTTAGAGAAATGGCTAGTAATAAAGGCTTTGTAGACAAGAGAGGATTGTCTAAGAATATTATAGAGCTTATACATAATCATATTAAAATGGAGTTAAGGAGGTTATATGGTCTTAAGAGAATATATAACCCATTTACTCTAAGAATCGTCCATAGGATAGACTATAGTGATTTAGGCTATATTATTAGATCATTTATAAGATACGCTGTAGACTATTATGGTAGGGATGGCGTTTGTAAAGGTGAAGCTAAGAATGTTTTAAGAGAAATAGGGTTTTTAGAGATAATTTCTAGAAAGGGTATAGGGTGTAGTGGTTACAAAGGGTCGGTTTTTTCAGAGATATTGAATGATTTTAGAAGACTAGGTGTTGTTAGATTAGCTATAGTTGATAATATAGTGTATAGGCTACCAGTTATATATCCTACATGGAGAGATAGTATTAAGGTTGGTAAATATAAGTTGAGAATCTATGGATTATTTAGTAAGCGTTTATTAGATGTTAGTGAATCAGGTTTTTTAGATTCCCTATTTCTGTCATTTTTTGAAGGAAATCCATTAACTAATATACTTGTATCTATCTATAGGAGATACGGTGTTATTGATTTAGATAAAGAAGAGTTTGTAAAGATGCTGCTCTACGAGATAGTCTCTATGTATAGGAAAGTGATTGGCAGTGAAGTGTTTGATCTATACAGTTTTATAGAGGATATATATAGGAGTACTAGTGTGTTTAAGAAGGCTCTAGCTACATTAGAATATGTATTTGGTATGAAGGGTGTTAACATTATAGACCGAGATAGAGTGCGTATAGATAATAGTGTTGTAGAATATATTATTGATAAGTTAAATATAAAGATTATATCCTATAACCAGTATATGACTGCACTTAAGAGAGCTTGGGATAGGTATTGGAGAGGAGTTAAACCCTGGTATGCTAGTTTAGAAGAGCTTTATCAACTTGTTAATAGAGAACTATCTACATTGTTAAATGAAGAAGTTAGTTTGTCTCTGGAAGAGCATATAAGATATGTTAGTGAATTAGCTAGATGGGGTAGAGTTGAGTATTGGGTTGGTGGATTGGATCCTAGGAATAGACACTGGGTTAGAGTATCATAGATTTAATAGAATAGTTAGTCTCCAAGTATTTCATATAGTTTACGGACTCTATTAGATGAGAATAAAGCACCACCCTTTTCCATTGCTTTTTCAGCACTAATAATCTTCCTATACCACTCTGGATAGTATGTACGTAGTCTGTTATAGTACTTAATGCTAGTAATATATGGACAATATATACAGTTTCCAGAAAATCCTAGTTTCTTATAGAGCGGGTTTATTTCTATATTATTTAACTCCATATATCTATATACATACCTATTAAACCAATGTGCTATTGGATGAACAGTATATTGTCTCCACCCTCTATTATACTCTATAAATCCTTTCTTAAGTAATAATTTTCTTCTTCTAGGGCTATCATAGAATCTATCACCAACAAATACTAATACATCTCTATTAATATTCTTAATAAAACGTTCTAAAACCATTCTCTTAAATACATTCATGCACCATCTTCTCCTAAATGATGGAAACCCCCACAATCTTATAGTTTTATAGAAATCTAGATCGGATTTTAAATGAACCAACCTATCTAAGATACCAAGTTCTCTAGCAATCCTATACACATAGCCTTTATTCTCTTCATGTGTATTCCCAGTCACTTCTATATATATAACAAGTATTTCTTTTAAAAATCCATACTCTTTAGCAATGTCTATCATGTAGTGTAGTAAGACAGTACTATCTTTACCTCCAGAAAACGCTATGAGTGGACAGAGACCACACTTGTCTATAAGTGTACTAAATACATCTAATATTATTTGCTTAGTTACATCAAGTGCATAACTAAATGACATATTGCCGGTTCCAAAAACCCTATCCATATAAGCTTTATTTATCTCCTCAATCACTATATCTGCATAATTTATTCTATTACCCAATACTTCTACACCAAATGTGTTCTCCAAATATATAATACAATATACTTACTTCTTAAATATATTGTATATCTCTAACAACAAGAGACTATACATCAATATATAATCATAATTAAAAGTAGTGTATACTTAAGTGTAAAATATTAACAATAACATCTATGTTTACTACAAAATCTCTAAAACACTCCAGCTAATATATTATTTAAATATACTCTATAAATGTTAATGGAGGCTAACCTAGAGTTTATGCGGGGTCATCCATGTTTAACCAGTAGTAGTTAAATATCTACATTTCAACTGGAAAACAAAGGCATCTTCCATGGAGGTGTTGTAGTTAGTTCATTGTGTTAGCCATTTAATGGCTTTGATATAGTTTCGAAATTCTCTATGTTTAATAGTTTTTCTATATCTATCTTTTTAGCTAGGGTTGTTAGCATTTGTTTTTCATATTTTCTGCCAATAATGTTTGATATGATTCCTTCTGGTTTTGTTCTACATTTTCTATAGTCTCCACATAGTCCTATGCATAGCCATGTTTCATGTTTTGGCTCTACTAGTATAAACTCCATGTTTTTATGGTAGTGTTTATTAAAGTGTGATGCTATATCCTCTACTGCTAACTCTGGTCTTCTATACTCTGTATCAAAAACTATTACTATCTTCCATAAACTACAATCAACTATTCTTGCAAGAACTTTCCTGGATAAAGCAATACTGCATTTCTTAGATGGAAGTCTCTGTATGGAAGGTATATAGCATGGACTAGTATGTTTAGATTGGTTACATAACACTCAAATTCTCACTAGCTCACTAATTATATGTCTGTGAAACCCAACACCATAAGTATCTTCTACAAACAAGTAAATAATAGTCTTTTCAGAACCAACAAGGTCAACAACTACTGGTGAATGAGTAGCAACAACAACTGGTATGTCTAGAGAATCTAGCTCATCAACAACATACTCAAGCATACGTGCATGCATACTATTCTCAATCTCATCAATAAGTAGTATAGAAGGCTTAAGCTCAATAGCTGTAAGTATAGAGAGAAGCTTAATAGCTCCATCAGCTATATTGGAGGGAGGAAGCTCTAAACCATCCTCCTCACACAATATAGCTACACGTCCAAACTTTGTATGAAGCCTAATCCCTAAACTGGGAAACAGCTCCTTAAAAATACGTTGTATTCTCTCAGAGAATCCACCAAGTTTAGCCTGTAGAGACAACAATACTGGAGCTAGATTAGTAGCTCTCTCATCAAGTCTCAACATACCAGCTAAAGGCTTAGGCTCTCTAAGAGCACCAATATCTGGGTGTCGTAGAAGCAATATATTTTCTAAAACAATTCTAAACAACCGCATTGTAAGAAACATACTAGAAGGTACTTCACTATATGGTTTAGGGAGAGAATACCCTCTAGCCCTCTCTTTAATACTATACCTAGTTATACAAAACAAGCTTTCTCTAAGACTAAATATGGTATTTACATGTACATAGTCTAGATGATCTTCACCCTCTATCACATCTACGTCACTCATTATAAAACCAAGTGTGTGGGGGGATAGAAGAAGTGGTTTAGGAGGCTCTATCTTCTACTCAGTCCTGTATACATAGTATTCTTTATCCTCTATTTTCTCTAGAAAATACTTTTCAGCATACTCTGGATACTCTTTTACATATGTTTCAAACAATTCTTTATCTATAATAGTTTTTACTCCATCTAATCCTATTTCTACTCTAGTATATGGAGATAATGATAGAGTGTACTGGATTGGGATTATAGTATCTAATTGTGGATCATAGATAAATATTGTAGAGAGCTTTAACTCAGTCCCATATACTCTATTATATTTTTCAATATAGTGTTCTAGATCAAGTTCTATCCTAACCCTATTCTCTGGACACCTCATATAGATTATGTCTAGTGGACTCCAGTATCTTGGAGAGTGTGGTACATAGGGTATTTTTACCAGCTTCTTCAACTAATGCTTTATAAAGGAAATGTATAGCTTCTAGTATGTTTGTTTTACCACCCGCATTAGGCCCTACTAGAACGTTTAATCCAGGGTTTAGCTCTAGCTCTAAGTGTTTAATACTCTTAAAATTATCTATAACAACTCTTTTAATAAATACTTTAGACTCCATAGACTATCCACATAGTCTATAGTTAAGTATAAACTAGTACTTAACTATATTAGGTATACTACTATATTGATACTGTCAATAGTGATTACTTGTCAACTTGTATGTGATTCACTATTTCCTCTAGATACTTTAGTGTTTTTGGCTTTGGCTTTTGTTTTGCTAGTGGTTTCATGGTTGTGTATGATTTTATTATTTCTTCACTATATGGTATTATATAGTGTTCTATATTCTCTCTTGCAAGTACTTCTACTATGTCTCTATAAACTCTATCATTTATACCATACTTGTTTACAACAACTATTGTTCTAGAACCTCTCCTATACTCTCTTACCAATTCTAAAAGCTTAACTAGATCATGTAGTCCATGTGGTGTTGGCTCTGTAACAGCTATTACTATGTCACTATACTTTATTGTAGAATAGATGCCTGCACCAGTACCTGGCGGTGAGTCTATTACTACATAGTCGTATTTATTAAATAAACCCCTATGATCCTCTATAAGCCTTGTTATAAGTAGTGTTGTCCTTGGATTACCCGGCTTTATCTCTCCAATTATAACTTCTATATTATAGGGTGATCTACCGTATCTATAGTATCCCTCAACCTTCTCTCCATCCATAACAGCCTCTACTGGACAAACAAGTTTACAAACCATACAGCCACTACATACATCTTCATTAACAAATACTCCCTTATCTGGTATGTAGGCTAAAGCGTGTTCTGGACAATTATCTACACACAACGTACAACCAGTACACCTACTGTTGTTAAAGAGTGGTTTGAAACTCTTTACTTCAACAACACTTTCTATAACAGTGTTTAGTAGTAGGTATCCAGTTGGGTTGTCAACATCAGAGTCTAGAAACAATACACTATACCCCATGTCTGCTAGTAGGTAGGCTATGTTAGATGCTATAAACGACTTACCAACACCGCCCTTACCACCACATATAGTTAACAGAGTCATTTAGAGAACCTCCATTACTCTAGTAAAGACTTCTCTAAGCTTCTTAGAGACCACGTGATCTGGTTTGTATGCTAGCATAGGCTTCATACACGCTATAGAGTCTACTACAACACGATCATATGGTATAGAGCCTAGTAGTTCAATACCGAGTTCTCTAGCTATGTCTTCTGGAGAAATGCTTGTAAAACCAGTCTTGTTTACAACAAGGTAGGAGTCTATGCTGAAATGATCTGCTATATCCTTCAGCCTTAATGCACCATTTATTGAAGGCTTTGTTGGTTCAACAACAATTACTAGTAAGTCACTATTTACAATACTTGATATAACTGGACATCCAATACCAGCTGCTGCATCAACAACTATATACTTATAGCCTTTCTCAGAAGCCTTCTTTGATGCTTGCTCACGTGCTAGATATACTAGTTTACCAGTATTCCTCCCACCAATAACAAGGTCTGTTGTCACAACGTATACGTTACTACATGATATATCGTGTCTTATAACACCTGATTCAACTTCTATAAAGTCTATAGCATTATACCTACACACTAGACTACATGCTCTACACCCTTCACAATAGAGTTTGTTGACAACCAGCTTACCATCCACGACGTCTAGTGCATAAAATCTACAAACACTTACACACTCTAGACAACTAGTACACCTACTATAGTCTATAAGTGCTCTCCATGAACCACCCAGTCTCTCTACACCTACACACTTACATGAACCACCTAGTAGGAGAAGTAGGTCTGGTGCTTCAGCATCAGCATCAACAGCTACTACACCGCCATACTCCACGTTTATATAATAAGCTAGGTTTGAGGAAAAGAAAGACTTGCCAGTACCACCCTTACCACTAGCAACCACTATTGTCTTCAAAACTACACCACAAGACCAACGCTCTTCAAGGCATCAGCTACACGTACACCAGGCTGGACACTATATATCATTACACCAGCTTGTTGGAGAACCATAGATGCATGTGGACCAACACTAGGTGTCACAATAGCACGTACACCAGAAGCTATAAGCCATTGGGAAAAAGCTATGCCAACACCATGCTGTAAACTTATAAACGGGTTCTCCATAGACTTTACATCAACAACTCTACCATTACTAATATCAACAACAACTATGTAGGGTGCACGTCCAAATCTAGGGGCAACAACTGATTCCAAACCACCTCCATCACTAGCTGTGACAACAACACGAAACACACCTGGAGCTGGTGGAGGCAATGGATTCACTGTAGGTGGTTGGAAACCAGCACCACGTCTCCATCCATAGCCTCTACCACCACCTCTGCCTCCTCTACCACCCATACCTCTACCACGTCCATATCCACTACTCCATCCATAACCCATAGCCTATACACCATAGGATAGTGTGCATATATACAGATATAAGTATTATCTACACGTGTGTGCTACAAGTATAGTGTGCATATACACATAGAGGAGGCCCTACTACCAAGACTACTCTAGAAATGATACATCATACTTACATACTTAAACAATTGTCTAAAGAGACTCTTTATAGACGAAGAAAATTTCTCTAAACACTCATACCCTAACTATTGTCCTCTAGAACCCACTACACCCTGCCATCTAAGGCTTTGAAGCTGCTGCATACCAGTATAGACACCAGCCATGATCTGTCTAGCACGTTCTCTACCAAGATCCTCGAGTATGTCTCTAAGCCTACCATACCTTAATGCTCCTGTTGGACAAGCTTCTACACATGCAGGTAGTTCGCCTCTCCTAACACGCTCATAGCATGAGTCACACTTGATAATAGCTCTTGTTTCAATAGAGTACTTTAGGTTACCGAATGGACAGGCTATCATACACATTAGGCATCCTATACACCTAGTTGGTTCAACAAGTACGTAGCCTTCTAGTGAACGATAGAGTGCTCTACTAGGGCATACACTAATACATGGAGCGTCTCTACAGTGTAGGCACTTCATAGGCATTGATGATAGGCTATCAGTAGATACAACATATATTCTAGGCATAGGCCTTGGTTTCTCCCTTATAGCTTTAAACAAGTCACGGCTTCTAGAATGCTCTATAGCACAGGCTATTTCACATGAACGGCATCCCATACACTTGCTTGGGTCAATAAATACTATGTATTCATCTAATTCTCTAGCTAAACCTATACTAGAAACTATAGACTCCAAACTATAGCACCTAGTCTAGACTATCATGTAGGGGAGGGTTATTTAAACATAAAGGCTCTAGCATGTATGAGACACCTCCTATATACTAGGAAACACTTTCTCTAACTACGTGTTTCTCACTAACAGTTTTCTCCACACTTGTTTTAGAACGTGTTATCACTAGTGCATTTGTTGGACAAGCTTCTACACATGCAGGTAGTCTACCACTCTCTCTCCTATCAACACATAAGTCACACTTAACAGCTTTACCCATGAACGGTAGGGGTAGATTGAATGGACAAGCCATCATACATAGTAGACAGCCTATACACTTATCCTCCATAATACGTATAGCTCCACCACGATCCCTATATACAGCTCCCACTGGACAAACCATCATACAAGCTGGTTCTCTACAATGCATACACAATAGTGGTAGTGGGAGCGGGCCATATGCTTCAACAACTCTAATCCCTGGTACAAGACTCTTATGTTCACTCATACAAGCTATCTCACACGCTCTACACTCTATACACTTAACCGGATCAACACGTACTTCTAAAGCTACTCTATCAAACTCCATATAAACAATAGGCTCTATAGCTAATCCTTCTCTATTAATAAAATCTCTCTTCTCATCAATAAACTGTTTCAGCAAACCATACTTCCCCTCAACAACACCATTATATGTGCTGACAAGGGATTCTCTATGTTTTACAGCACCCTTAACCTTCCTCCTAATAAACTTCCTAACAATCTTCCCACCCTTCTCACTTAAAGGCCTAGCTTCTATAAAGCCCTGTTCTACAGCTAGTTTAAACAAACTAGCACCTCTACTACTACGTATTACTACAGTATTCCAACCACTAGGAGAGCCTATGCTTCCAACACTAATGTCTGCATAAGCACTTATGAATTCAGGGCATTGCCTACATGAACACCTTAGTGTTTCAAAAGTCTTTTCTAGAGGATATCCTTTCTCCACACCACTCTCTAGTTTAAACCTTAGCTCACCCTTCTCTATATACATACGCTCTACATCATCAATGTATATGTCTAACTGGCTAAGTATATCGTATAGTTCTTCTCTAGTAAAGTTGTGTGTACAGAATAATCCTATAGTATACTCTATCTTATCAACATACTTGTTTAGAGAAGCTCTCCTCATCTTTTCTAAAGCCCTTATCTGGCAGGGCAATCCTACTACAAGAGCTTTCTCAATACTATTGTCTAGAGCTATGTCCTTTAACAAAGCTAGTGTTGGAGCATAGAGATATATTGAACCACTACATTCAATAACCCCGCCCGGATCCCTTATAACCACTGGCTCTGGATTCCACTTCCTATCATGCTTTACAGCTAGTACAGCGTCTACAAGCTTGTTCTCTAAAGCTGTTATAAGTAGTGTAGATACTATACCTCCATCCTGTGCTCTCTTGAGAACACTCGGTATAGTTGACCTAGCCTCGTATGCTTCTAGATAACCATAGGTACTCCTATCATATAGCTCACTAGGTATGTCTATTTGTGGACAAACAATCCTGCATAAATCCCATCTACATGAGCTACAGTACTTGCTGTCTCCAACTAGAGGGTTTGAAGGACCCCATTTTATAGAGTATAGGTTTTTTGATGGACATACAGCTATGCATGCTCCACAGAATGAGCATAGACCAATATCTACTGTATCCCCTACATTCACTACTCCACCTATACTCTTAGACATAGACTCCGCCTAAAAGCTCTACTATAAAGAACACTTTCTATAGAGATTTCCTAAATACGTTTTTCTATAATCAATAACATAAATGTATAGTATGGGTTCCTCCATGACTAGTGGTGTGTAATGAAGAGTAGGTATATTGTTAGATTAGTTAGGAAGCCTATGAGGCTATGGACTCCAGGGGTAGATGTTGTTGATGAAATAGTTAGGGTTTATGCTGGTTTACTAGAGCCTAGTGATATACTTGTACTGTCTGATAAGGCTCTTAGTGTAGCTTATGGGTATATCTATAATGAGGAGCTTGTATCCATAAACACAGTTGATCTACTGTATACTAGGTTAGCTAGGTTTCTATGGACACGTGTTTTTAGAGAATTTATCGGTAGCAATACTGCTAGTGTTTTAGAGAAAACTCCATTACGTGACCTCGCTAGACATAAGAAGCTTGTTTTAAGACTTGGTTTTAAGTATTTGTTTAAACCAGTTTCTGAAGCAGGTGTTGACACAACTAATCTTCCATACACTTACGTCTCTATACCTATGGATAGAGCGTGTATAGTTGCTGATGAGATACGTAGAGAGCTTCTATATAGGCTTGGTGTAGATGTTAACATACTAGTTGTTGATAGTGATAAGTGTTTTAAACCACGTTTTCTAGACAATATAGCTTTCTCTACAAGACCTAGTTTTGTAAAGGGGGTTGTCGATCTAGGTGTTATAGCCTATGTTATTGGTAGAGCGTATCCTTCACTGTTTAAGGCTTATCCAACACCAGTAGCGTATAGTGGTGAGTGGATTGGTTTGAAGGCATTGTTGAAGATAGCTAGGCATGCTGATAGGGTTAGAGGATGTGGTGTAGGGAGGAATGTTTATGAAGTTCTTGAAAGGCTTGGTAAGAGAGATTATAGAGAGGTTTCATGGAGTGATCTCTCAAGGTTTACCCACTATCCAGTAGTTGTTGCCAGGATACATAAGCTGTAGCTAATTATACTAGACTACATGTTATTACTAGATAGGAGAGGGTGTAAGAGTATTGATTATAGGTGTTGTTTCACGAAATCCTTCTGGATGGGCTTCTCAAAGACTTGTAGAGGCTATAGAGAGTCTTGGACATAAACCTCTCCCGTTTAGGTTTAGAGACATGGTTTCTTATGTAGACTCTAGTACTGTTAGAGTTTATGCTAGAGACTATGACCTATCACTTCTCAATGCATTGATTGTTAGACCTCTTGGTAGGTGTAGTCTTGATATAGCTGTTCTACGTATGGACATACTCTACGCTCTAGAGAGGCTTGGTGTAAGAGTTGTTAACCCACCAGATGCTATAGAGAAGGCTATTGACAAGTATAGAGCACTCTACATACTATCTCTAAACAATATACCAGTGCCAAAGACGGTTGTCTCTGAAAACCCTAACATAGAGTATAGATGGACTAGAGTGTTTAGGGGAAAACCAGTTGTTGTAAAGCCTATATTTGGTTCACGTGGAATGGGTTCTACAAGAATAAGTGATCGGGAGACTATATGGCGTATACTACAGACACTAGCATACAACCGTCTAGTACTCTATGTGCAGGAGTTTATAGAGCATGGCGGCAGGGATATGAGGTTGTTTGTTATAGGAGACCGTGTTGTAGCTGCTATGTATAGAGAGCATCCAGGTTTATGGAAGACTAATATAGCTCAGGGAGCTAGGCCTGTAGCGTTTAAGCCTAGCGGTTTTGTCGAGGAACTAGCTATAAAGTCTGCTAGAGCTCTTGGATGTCTAGTAGCTGGTGTAGATATTGTAGAGACACGTGATGAATACTATGTATTGGAGGTTAATAGCCAGCCTGGATGGAGGGGGTTACAGACTGTTACTAGAGTAGATATTGCTAGAGAGATAGTGAGGTATGTAGTAGGTATTAGTAGGAGATAGCTTATCCTCTAAGCCAACGCATAGGCTTTATATAATCCCTTCCCCTAGCTTCAAAAGACCCTACTAAAACCCTATAGTACTTCTCACCACTAACTCTATCAAAAACTTCTTCAACCTTACCATAAACTATAGCTTCTTCACCACTAGATAGTATGCCAGCATATATACTCTCATAAGATACAACCTCTCTCACCAACCCAGGGTCAACTTCTACACCATCAACAACTTCTACAGAGTCTACACGATAAATCGATGGCGTAAACAAGCTATATAAAGTGTCAACAACTCTACACTTAACCCTAGCCAAACCTACTCCACGGTAGACACGATCACCATAGTGTTCTGAAAGCTCGTGATCTAGTAGAACAGGGTGTATTGAGAAAAACCTATTTTTAAACAAACCCTTATTCCACAAATCTCTTGTATAGAGTATATAGGCTTCTCTCTTATCAAGAGGATATGCTTTAACAAGGTTCTCAACATACTTACTAAGCAGGGGTTCAGCTAGCCTACTAAACCCCTTTACACGGTTGTCAAACATTTTCTTAAGAACCTCTCTTACTCTATAAGAGTCCCTGATACCATAGACTACCAAGTCTATATCTGAAAAACGGGGATTGTGTATTCCTAAGAGTATAGAGCCAGTTACACCAAAGAACTCTAGATCAACGTTTGTTTCATCCGATAGTGTTAGAACAAGTTCTCTAACAAGTTCTTCAAGCTCGTCCCTTGGATCATCTATTATCTCTCTAAGTCTCTCTTCTGGTAGATAGTGTGTTTTAATATCTCTCCTAGGTACCTCTATCATCTCTATACCATATACTTTATCATAGACTATATAGTCTGAATGCTTCTCTTTGAGAAAAGAGTCTATCGTGTCAAGTACGTGTTTTGCACTATAGTATCTAAGTATACGGTAGTATCTAGTATCTCCACGCCTCCATATACTTTCTATGTCTCTACATGGGATATACTTTAGATATGATATAACTCTATCGGGTGGGTGCATGTTACCTATAACAGTGAATATTAGTCCATCAAGTGTTTCAATAATATCTCTATCACGGTAGCCTCTCATAGAGTATCTCCTATACAGCTATATCATACACATATTTTTAGAGATAGAGTACAGATATTATAGAGTATTTGTTTAAACACTTCTCCTAAACCATATACTATCCCAGCTCTGTTATTTTATTCTACAAATAGTCTATCATCTAACTTTATATCTCTTAATCTCTTAGTATAGTTTATGGTTAGTAGAGTAGGTGGTTTATCTTGGATAAGGGTGTTAAGTTTGGTGTCTATATACCAGAGGAACTAGCTAATGAGGTCAAGGAGTGTATGAAGAGTCTTGGGTTTAAGAGTAAGTCTAGACTAGTCCAAGAAGCTTTGAGACTATTCATTATAGAGCATAAGTGGAGGACTGCTGGGTGTGCTGTAGGCGTTATAGGTGTTGTCTACAACCATGAGGCTAAGGGTGTTGATGAAGGACTAACTGATATACAGCACAACTACCTAGACCTAATAATAGCTACTCTCCATGTACACCTTGATAGAGAAAAATGTATGCTTGCCATAGCAGTTCGTGGAGAGACTACTAAGATTAGGGATTTATTGAAGAGGATATCTACTCTAAGAGGAGTATACATGGCTAAGCCATTACTCTTAGAAACAGTATAGGCTAATACACCAGTTCATTGTGTATGTAATACTCTACTCTAACCAGCTTCGTTAATAGGGATTAAGATAATATCTTAACTAAATTAAGTATGGATAGGGAGAATATTCTATATTGAAGCTTCTCTATATGTCCAATAAGCTATCTCTTAATTAATAATACCCCTATATTAATGGTTAGAGAACACTAATATTAGGAGTGCTCTAATAATATCTCTATCAAGGCTAGTTATTGAGAAGCCTCATTCTTCATTAAAGTATCTTGTAGTGATAACTACCTCTGCTTATACAAACGTGAAATAACATGTATGCTATTAGGGTATTACAGCCAACTATTATATTATCTATATATTGTCAACGGGCTCTCGCTATCATTTCAATGGTATCGGACCTGTATAAGTAGTGGAGACTGTATATAACAGCCTTATCTAATCCAGTTTGTAAGCACAGTCTCTACCATAGTTTCTCCATGTACTAGTACTAGGTTCTACGCTAGAGGTGAATACACTTACTCCACTATGTTTTTCCCCTTGTTGCCGTCTTAAAGTGTCAGTTTTCTGTTTTAATAGTGTCTATGGTCTAGGCTGTTTCAGATTTGATGATGCATTTAAATACTTTTGATTGCTTTGATTGCTTGGTGGGTGGTGTTTCGATGGTCCGTTGTGCGGTGAGGTTTGAGCCTTCAGATGGAGGCCCTGTGGTGTTAGGCTCAACCGGGCCCCATGAGGTGGGGGGCTAAGCTAATGAACCTACACCAAGGGCTAACCCCCCACACGGAACTAAAAGTATTGAAAACAGTGTTTAGTAAAGACGAGTCTCCTGTTTTCATAGAACAATAGTTTTCTCTTGTATAAGGGTATCTTCTAGACAAAACTTACTCTATAGGATAGATTGTATTGGTCCTGCATGGTATAGCGATTACTCTACCATCCTTAACAATGATCTCAAAATCAACACCGTATGCCTTATAAAGATTTTCTCTAGTAAGAACCTCTCTAGGACTACCCTCAGCAACTACACGGTTATTTTTCATAAGAACTATTCTATCACTAAACATTGATGCTGTTAACGGGTTATGCATAGCCATTATAGCGGTATCAACTACTCTACTATGTACAAGTCTATACACTATACTGAGAACCCTAAGCTCATTAGATACGTCGAGATGTGCTGTAGGTTCATCGAGTAGTAGGATCTTTGCCTCTTGTATAAGAGCACGAGCTATGAGTACTAGCTGCAACTGTCCACCACTAACCTCAGCTACTGTTCTATCAGCTAGGTTTCTTATCCCTAGCTCCTCTAGTATCTCCATAGCTTTATCGTATTCGCTCTCAGAGGGTAGTGAGAACATTGAGTGATAGGGTGCACGACCCATTAGGACGAAGTCTAGTACACGGTAGGCAAATACGCTATGATGGATCTGTGGTACATAGCCAATTATCCTAGCTAGCTCCTTTACCCTATACGTATTGATCTCCCTGCCATCAATGTATATGGCTCCATGAGGCTTAAGTATCTTAAGTAAGCACTTTAGTAGAGTTGTTTTACCAGCACCATTAGGGCCTAGTATAGAGACTACTTCACCACAATGTATAGTAAGGCTTATGTCCTCAAGTGCCTTAACTCCATCATAACTATAGCTGACACCCTCTAGTCTAACAAGTACCTTACCCACTTTATCTCCAAACCCTCCCAGCTCTCCTAAGTAGGTAGATGAGGAGTGGAGCACCCATCAAAGTTGTTATGATACCAATAGGTATAACCTCTGTTGTAAGGCAGCGAGCTAGGTCGTCTGCTAAAACCATATACGCTCCTCCAAGGAAGACAGTGTAGAGTATAACGGATCGGTTGTCACACCCAGTAGTAAGTCTAATGATATGGGGTACAAGTAGACCTGCCCAGCCAATAACACCTGCATAAGCAACAGCTGAGGCTGTAGCAAGAGCACATAGGGATGCAAAGAATATTCTCTCAACAACAGGGTTTACACCAAGTGCGTGGGCTTCCTCATCACCAAGAGACAGTATGTTTATTCTCCAACGAGCGAGGACGAGTACGGCTATACAAGGGGTTATGACCATGAACATACGGGTTACATCACCCCATTGAGCAGCCTGCCCTATATCGCCCATGAGCCAGAATGTAATTGATGCAAGCCTATGTGGATCGGGTGTAAGGAATTTCACTAGAGACAATGCGGCTGAGAACAATGCATTAACGATAACGCCAGCTAGTACAAGGGAGACTATGGATCCATGCCCCCATCCCCATGCGATAGCAAGCACTATTATAAAGGCTAGGAGAGCAGAAGCCATTGCAACCAATTCTATAGGTACATAACCAGGTAGTAGAGCAATAGCTAATGCAGCACCAAATGCTGCACCCGATGTAATACCTAGTATATGTGGGCTTACAAGAGGGTTACGGAGCATACTCTGTAGTGAAGCACCAGATACAGATAATGATATACCTACGAGAGCAGCTGCTAGTACTCTCGGCAACCTATAGAGTAATACAATTCTCTGGACTGGATCAGGGGGGCTATGTATAAGTGAGGGTGCTATAGTATGCAGTATTGAACCAAATATATCATATGCTGATACAGGGTATCTTCCGAGAAATATGGAGAAGATTATAGAGGCTGGTAGTGAAAAAACAATGAGGGCTTTAACTAGGATGCTTTTATCCATACCTTAGCCGCCAGCTATATCTCTGAGTAGTTTATACCATACCATTTCATATAATACTCATTAGCTATATCTATAAAGTTTATATCACTGAACTCATCTGGATAAAGCTTCTGTGCAAGCCATAGCACGAAGAGAGAGCAGTCAACACCCCAGTGTTCATAGTAGGGCTCCCTATATACACGTCCATCTTGTACAGCCTTAATGCTCTGCCATAGCGGGTCATTAAGTATTGTTGACTCATTATAGCTCTTGGCATAGCACCATATGATTATAACATCTGGATTCCACCCAATAATGGTCTCTACATCAACCTCTACATAGGTTTTACTAGGTAGGTCCTTGGCAGCAACATTGATCCCTCCAGCAAGTACTATGAAGTCGTTAACAGTGCCTTTACCACCCTGTACCTTCGTGGGGTTACTCCATAGATAAAGCACTTTTGCCCGTTCCTCCTTAGGTATATCCTTTATACGTTCCTGGACAAGTCCTATGAGGTAGTCCATGTCATTTATTAGCTCTAGTGCACGATCCCTCATATCATATATTGATCCAAACATCCATATGAGCCTCTTAACATCATCTATACTATATAGCTCTACCTTGACAACAGGTATACCAAGGGTTTCTATCTCTTCAATAATATCTGGTTTATAAGGCCAGATAATCACTAGATCAGGGTTTAATGCTGTTAAATTCTCTATGTTTACTGAAAATGAGCTGCCGGGGCTAGGTATTTCAGTTATATTTGGATATGCTGTCTTGATGAGTATGGTTGTCTTAGCATATTTTGATACACCAACTAGTTTATCCATAGTACCGAATGCTAGCTCTGTTACATAGGATATGAAGTCTACCACACGCTCTGGTTTACGCGGTATCTTTACTGTATCATTAAGTGTATCAACTATTTCCTTCCACTCAATATTGTATAGGGCAAATGCCTGTCTTGGTATAGATAGGTCGTAGAAGCGGCTCAATAGATACTCCATATCACTTCTCCAGTCAATACCACTGTATATCTCTGGATAGAGTATTGATGCTATGTATTCTCTACCAATAATATCTCTTGGACCCCAGTCAAGGACACCTCCAATACTTGACCAGCACGGTACCACATAGACTTTTTTCTCAGTATATGCTCTAAGACCATGCCATCTCTCATCACCAGCTATGGCATCCAGTACACTCTGTATCTTTGATACTGAGGACGCTATTAAGATGACATCGGGATCCCATGTATATAGTGTTTCGAGGTCTATCTTAGGCCATTCCTCACCCGGATGTTCTCTCAGGGCAATGTTTATTGCACCAATATCCTCTAAGGTGACACCCCATGATGTATTAGCATATACACTTAGTTCTCCACTCTTGAGTATGCTTGAGCCAGAGATCATTACAACATGTAGTTTCTGGTCATCAGGTATTGTTGAGGCCCTGGCTTTTATCCCATTGTACCTTGTCTCTATGAAGTTCTTGAGCTCATTTGCTCTATCCTCTAAACCAGTTATTTTACCAAATATCTCAATAGCCTTTAGTTCATCATCAATACTCCTTATGAACAGCCCTATAACAGGTATACCCATGTTCTCTACCTGTTCTATGAGTTCATCAGCTTTACTGTAGCCGCAATCCATGATCACTGCATCGGGTTCAAGTGCTGTAAGTTCCTCTATGTTTACTCCCTTGAATATGCTTCCAATACTTGTTTTACTCCTAATACTATCTGGTAGATACTCGTCATATGCTACATAGCTACCTATACCTACGATACAGTCTCCAGCGCCAATAGCGTATAGTAGTTCAGCCCAATAGGATGATAATATAACTATTCTTTCAACTGGTTTCTCAAACTCAATCGTTTTTCCACGGAAATCAGTGACAGCTATTGCTGACTTTGCTGTAGTAGTTCCTGTTATAGATGGAGTTGACGTAGGTGTTAATGATGTAGGAGTTGTACTGGCTTCCTGGGGTGTAGATGTTGTTGGGGAGGTTTTAGGCGTTGATGTAGGTGTTGCTGGCGTTGTAGTAGTGGTTGGTTGAGTAGTTATGTATATGTATACTCCAGCAACTATGCCTATAGCTATTATTACAAGGATTATGATAAGGGATGTTCTAGCTAAAGCCCTGTATGTATTCATAGTAGCTGCACCTATTTACCATAGCTGGTGCACTACATGTTATATAGGTGGCGTAAACTAATAAATCTGGTGCACAATAATATATAGCTGGTGCACCTAGTTGGTTCCAAGAATAACATTCATTATAGGCTATAGCGGATCACTTATACCATTGCTTAAAAGTATTCTTGACAAACTCCAGGAGAAATACGCTTTTGAATATAGAATAGTAACTCCATATAGGCTATGTGATGAGGACCTAGAATATATTAAGGAAGCTAACACGATCTTTATCTACTCTCCTAAATTACCGGATAATTTTGATGAGGTTCTTCAGAAAATAATGGAGAAAACAAGGATAGTAGCTATTGATGAAAACCACTTAAACCTAAACAATGTTGATACATCACACTTTAACCTAGCTACAAAGTATCTTAAATATGGTGGTAAAGACAACCTATATTCACTTACTCTTCTCCTTCTAAAGATAGCTGGATACAATGATATATCCCTTTGTGAACCAAAGGAGATGCCTTGGCATGGAATATATCATCCAGACTATGGTGTATTCGATAATATTGAGGTATACCTAGCTAAATACCCATATAGGTCTAGACCTCTAGTTGGTATATTATTCTATAGGAGTGACTGGCTTTACGGAAGAACTGTTCTTGTTGATAAACTTGTTAAGGAATTTGAGAGACAAGGACTTGGTGTAATACCTGTATTTACATATGGGTTTAGAGATAGATTCCTTGGAACCCCACATACTGTTGATACCATCACCAAATTCTTCTTCATCAATGGAAAACCCTTTATTGATACCTTGGTGAATATCACATCATTCTACATACTGGATCATGGGAGAAGCAGTGGTTGGAGCAGTTTTAGTGAAGGTAAGGGCGTTAGTACCCTAAAACACCTTGATGTACCTATAATACAGTGTCCTATAACCTATAGTAAAACACCCGATGAATGGCTTGAGGATCCACGTGGAGTAGACTACATGACCATCGTCTACCGTATAGCTATGCCCGAGGTTGATGGAGCTATAGAGCCAGTTCTAGCTGCTGGTTCAAGAATTGATGGCGATGGTTATAAGAAGATACTGCCTATAGATAAGCATGTAGACTATATTGTACGTAGGGTAAAGAAGTGGATTCTACTTAGGAGGAAGAAGCCTTGTGAAAGAAGGATAGCTATAGTATTGATTAATCCACCGTGTAAGAGTCTTGAAGCCAATGTTGCTGTCGGTTTAGGGCTTGATGTTCCTGAGAGTGTTGTTAGATTCCTAAAGAAGCTCAGGGATCTGGGGTATAATGTTGGAGACTGCATCCCCCATGATGGAGAGGAACTTGTAAAACTTATCATGGAGCGTAAAGCCATTAGCGAGTTCCGGTGGACTTCTGTAGAAGAAATAGTTGCTCATGGTGGAGCACTTGATCTTGTCGGCCTAGATCAGTATCTTGAGTGGTTTAATGAGTTACCAGAGAATATTAGAGAAGCTATGGTTAAAGCATGGGGTGATCCAAGGAGTATTCTAGAGGAAAGCCGGAATAGGTCATTGGCTGGCATGGTGTATAATGGTAAATTCGTTGTACCCGGTCTTAGATTCGGTAATGTCATTGTACTGCTCCAGCCTAAGAGGGGATGTGCCGGCTCTAGATGTGATGGATATGTATGCAAGATTCTCCACGACCCCACAGTACCTCCTCCACACCAGTGGCTTGCTGTTTATAGGTGGATAACACGTGTCTTTAAAGCAGATGTAATGATACATTTTGGTACACATGGTTACCTAGAGTTCCTGCCCGGTAAACACACTGGTTTATCGTGGATGTGTTGGCCGGAGATAACTATTGATGATATACCTCATCTCTACGTCTATGTTGTATCTAATCCTATGGAGGGTGTTATGGCTAAGAGACGCGGTTATGCAGTAATAATTGATCATCTTTATCCAGTGCTAGCTAAAGCTGATGTGTTGAGTGAAGTTGATTCTCTATTGACACAGTATTCACATGCTAAATCCATGGAGGATTATGGTAGAGCATCCATTATTTACAAGCAACTCATTGAGAAAGCCGGGGAATACAATATACCATTGCCAGAGAATGCTAGTGGAGAACAAGTTGTTGAAGCCATACATAGGTATATACACATGATTAGGGACACGTATATCAACATGGGTTTACACGTACTTGGTTCACCGCCAAGTGATCCAGAGAGACTAGCTGAGTATGTTGTAGCAATAATGTCTTTTGACACCTACCGTACACACTCAATTAAGAGAGTCCTAGCTGAGTATCTTGGACTAGACTATAGGGTTCTAAAGGAGAAGCCTCTAGAGATAGGCAGGCCTTATGGAAAAACCTATAGAGAACTACTTGATATAGTCCACGGGATAGCTGTCAATACCTTTAAGGAGGTTATAGGATCTGGTAGAAAAGACTATAACTACATCATAGATGTTCTAAGGAAGGAATCCATCAAGTTTCTTGGCAGAGAACCCTGTTTTAATAAATCCATGGAGAGGGTTGTTGTAGAGACAATTAGATACGGGCTAGATGTTGTGGAATTGATTAGAAGGTGTAATAGAGAAGTAGACCAGCTGGTACATGGTGTTTCCGGAGGATATATTGAACCAGGTGCATCTGGTGCACTTACACGTGGAAAGATCGATGTATTGCCTACTGGTAGGAACTTCTACCTAATAGATCCACGTACACTGCCTACAAAGGCTGCATGGCTAGTTGGTAAGGAGACTGCTGAAAAGCTCCTAAGATACTATCTAGAGAAGCATGGCAGATATCCAGAGAGTGTTGGTGAGGTGTTGTGGAGTATTGATGCATACAAGGCTGATGGAGAAATGCTTGCCCAGATCCTCTACCTCCTTGGTGTTGAGCCTGTATGGGATGAGAATGGTGTTGTAAAGGATCTACAGATTATACCCTTAGAGAAGCTTAGCCGTCCAAGGATAGACGTTGTTGTCCGAATTAGCGGTATTGTCCGTGACACACTCCCTAACTATATAGAGTTAATTGATAAGGCTGTAGCCAGGGTTGTAGTGCTTGATGAACCACTTGAGATGAATTATGTAAAGAAGCATTACTTGGAGAATCTCGGAGAATTAATAAAACATGGAGTAGAGCCTGAGAGAGCGAGAAAGTTTGCAAGATACCGTGTCTATGGTGCACCGCCTGGAGCTTATGGTGTAGGGGTTAATCTTGCTGTAGAAGCATCTGCTTGGAAAACAGAGGAGGACTTGGCTAAGACATGGATACAGTGGAGTGGCTACGCATACTCTATTGACTCATATGGTGAGTCAGCCCATGAAGCTCTCATGTATTCTCTACGCAGCGTGGATATTGTTAATAGGGATCATGTTAGTGATGAACACGATATACTTAATTGTTGCTCCTACTTTGCCTACCATGGAGGCTTCTACAATACTGTCAAGGCATTAACTAAGAGGAGTGATGTAGAAGTAGTCTCTGTTGACACACGCAATACACTACATACAAATGTGTATTCAATGAACCTAGAGATCGAGCGTAGTGTAAGAACTAAGTTATTGAATAAGAAATGGATAGAGGAGATGAAGAACCATGGTTATCGTGGAGCAAGTGAGTTCCAGAGAAAAATACTCCACCTCTACGGATGGGCTTCAACAACAAGATTGGTCAAAGACTGGGTATTCAATGAGATTGCTGAAACCTATGTACTCGATGAAGAGATGAGGAAATGGTTTATAGAACACAATGTATGGGCTCTAGAAGAAATCACGAGGAGACTTATAGAGGCAGCTGTTAGAAATATCTGGAAACCACCAAAGGAGATCCTAGAGAAACTAAGAAAGATCTACTCAGAAATCGAGGGCATACTAGAGGACGGCATAACCATGCCAGCTGATATACAAGGGGGATCTATAGACATAGTAACACCAGAACAAGTAAAAACATGGTCTCAAGCCTTAGATAAGGTAGAAGCCATATGGAGTAAACTAGTATCTAGGAAAAATCGTTTCCCGTCCTAGGTTATTGGTGGTTTCTGTAGGGTGGTTCATCACGGTTTCTCTCTGCTAGAGGTGTATAAGCCCCTAGTAGAGGTAACCAAGTAACTACTATCATAGTAAAGCTTATAAGTATTAAAGAAAGTGTGAGGATAGGTAAGAAACTAGGATTAGATAGACATCTAGATTCAACATACACTATAGCAAAAAGAACACTAAAATACCTACAAAACCTTAAAAACCCACAAAGAGGAAACTGTTACTTACCCTTATGATAAATAGTTTCAAAATCTATTTTGTTTCCACACCTCTGGTTTCCTAGCAGCTCTTCTCCTTAATGCAATTCCTATTGGATACCCCTAGCACTGTCTTTGAATATATTTTGGGAAATAAAACGGGTGTACACAAGACATATATCTGTTGCACCTTATGTAATGTTATCTTGGTTGAAGTGGTGTGCAATGTATAGGAGGTTTGTATATCCATTTACAGCTATTGTTGGATTAGAGAAGGCTAAGAAGGCATTATTAGCAGTTGCTGTTAATCCATTAATTGGTGGTGTGCTTCTCCGTGGTGACAAGGGTACTGGTAAGACAACTCTTGTACGTGGATTAGCTAGTGTTCTTCCAGAGATTGAGGTGGTGGCTAATTGCCCATTTAACTGTAACCCATGCAATCCATTGGAGATGTGTGATAACTGTTATAGAAGGTGGAGCCATGGCGAGGAGTTATCTGTTGTTAAGAAGAAGATGAAGGTAATTGATCTACCGCTTAGTATTACACCTGACCGCCTTATTGGTACAATAGATGTTGAGAAAGCCTTGAGAGAGGGTGTAAAAGTACTTAAGCCCGGTATATTAGCTGAAGCTAACAGGAATATACTGTATATTGATGAAGTCAACCTACTTGATGACTACATAGCTGATCTAATCCTTGATGCAGCAGCATATGGATGGAATATTATTGAGAGAGAACATATATCATTCAAACATCCTGCACGATTCATCCTAATAGGTAGTATGAATCCAGAAGAGGGAGAACTACGTCCACAACTACTTGACCGATTTGGTCTTGTAGTGAATATCGGGGCTCCAATGGATCCTGATGCAAGAGCAGAGATTGCACGTAGAGTTGAGGAGTTTAGTGTAGATCCTCTAGGGTTTACCAAGAAATATGAGCCACTGGAGAAAGAGCTTAAGGAGAAAATCATTAGAGCACGGGAGCTTCTACCAAAAGTTGTGGTTGACGATGACTTATTAAAAATGCTTGCAAAAACACTTGTTGACCTAAAGATAAGGACTTGTCGTGCAGAAATAACAGTTGTTAAAACAGCCAAGGCCTTAGCAGCATTAAATGGTAGAACACATGTAACACTAAATGACATAAAGGAGGCTATGGAGCTAGCTCTACCACATAGGCTTGAACTTAAACCATTCCAACAACCACAGACACTGCCTAACATGGATCAATTTAAAAGAAAAAATGACAAAAGACAACCAGGACACAATCACATGCATCACCATAAACACCATAGCCGTGGCGACAACAGTTATCAAAGTAGAGCCGATGAACTAGGTCTTCAACCACGAGATAATCACCATAACAACTATAGTAGCATAGGTAATTCAGCAACAGTTATTCCGCCAGCAGATAATAAGCTAGGAGTATCTCTTGAACAACTTGAAAGTATTCACGAGAAAACAATGCATCACAGAGGTTCACGATACATCTATCAGACTCTTGTGAACAAACACTATGGTGTACCAATATCATATATATACCCTGTACCAAATCCTAGTGATATAGATGTTGCTGGTACACTAACCAATATGGTTGTAAACAGAGCTTCTATAAATGACCTAGTTAAACATGGTTTACTAGACGACGTTATTGCTGTAAAGATTAGGAGAAGCCGTGTACCCCAACTAGCCATTATAGCACTTGACACAAGTGGTAGTATGAATGTATTGAAGAGAATAGCTATTGCTAAGAGAATAGCATGGGAGATCCTTGAGAACTCGTATACTAGGAGAACATGGGTATCCCTAATAACATTCCGTGGAAACGGGGTAGACATATACATACCACCTACACGGAACTATGCAAAAGTACTTAATGTGCTGGAGAAGACTCCATCAGGAGGTAGAACGCCGTTGCCAGCAGCACTAGAGAGGGTTGTAGAAGTAGCTAGAAGTTTTAGATCGAAATATCCCTGCTCATATATAGAAACAATACTTATTACTGATGGAAAGGCGAATAAACCATTACATACAAGTGTTGAAGAAGAATTAAGGACCTACTCAGCTCTACTCTATAGAGAAAACATAGATCTCATAATATACGATACTAGATCGAGAGCCATAGAACCCTCTATATCATATATAGACCTAATATCCTCTATAACAAGAGCAAAAGTATATAAGATTAACTAGTTTACTTGCCTTATCATTAACTAGCTTTAGAAGGAAGACAATACTCAACCTACTATCTTAGCTTTGAGAGTAACTCTATATAGTCAAGTCTATGTAAGAGTATCTATAATATACCACATCTAACACCTGTTCATGGATGTATGTACTAGTGTATAAGGTGTTATTACTAATCCTATCATCCTATACAATTTAACAATAAACTCCTCTTCATATATATCTCAGTAATGAAAATGTACACCTACTATGATAGTATAGATTTACTAAAGAGAATAGTCGGTTTAAGAGAACCCTGTATTATTAGGTTATTGTCTGCTAGAGACTATACAGCATTACTGTAGATATTTTAACTATATTTAACTATAGTATCTTCTATGCTTATTTAATGGTTTGATAAACAATCTCTTTACTAATTGTTAAGCTATACTCTATTGCTATAAAGCAGTGATATGCTAGAGTTAACTAAATAATAGGTTCTACACTTTTAAGTGTATAAGTCTAGAAGTGGTGTACTATGGTATACGTTAGAGCTATCCCTACGTATAGATTTGTAAAAAGTGTTGCTGGCGATACATCTAGTGATCCTGTTGAACTCGCTTTTGGTAAAGCAATTGATACAGCTATTGCACAGTATAACTACTACCAATCTAGATCCTTTAAGCCTTTACTAGGGAAGGCTCTTAAATGCTGTATAGCTGTGTTTAATAGAGAGCTTAAGAGGTATGGTGTAGTAGTTGATAAGGATAAGTATAGAGCTATAGTTGCTAGAATGTGGAGGATACTGTGTGCATGGGCTTCTTCACCATACACTGGACTGTATAGGCCGAGAACCCATGTTATACTACTGCATAAAGACAACGTGTTTTATGGAGTATATGCTCAGCCAGACTTTATAGAGTATAGAGCTAGTGGTTTAACAAGGTTTTATGAACTGAAATCCTATGATATAATGGTGGGTGAGAATAGGCATGTATGGGTTCAGGCTAAGGTGTTCTCTCTATTAGGACAACTAACTATAATATACTTTACTGAAGACTCTATAGGCTATGTCCATATTAAAACAGTTGATGTAGATAGAGATTATAGTGTACTGGATAAGCTATGGTCTTTTATAGGTAGTACGAGTAACTATGAAGAAGTGGAGCTTGAAGAGCTACTAGCTTTATACCCAGTAGTATATTATAGATGGGTTCATGGTAAATGGGTGGAGATAGGTAATAGTGAACTTAATAAACTACTTCTTAACAAATAGTATTAAATAGATTAGCTGTAGACTTGCTACTATATTATCTAGTCACATTATATAGAGTGCCTAGTATATTGTATTGACTACCTATACTATCCTATGTTTTAAATATCCTAATCGTAGAGTTTATTTTAAAGCTGTATTTAGTATCTGTACTTTGAGGGATGCTATAGGGTTGAGCGACTATAGATCTATTGAGGTTATTGGATTATACTATAGTGGTGAAATAGTCTATGGAGCAGATCTTGGTGAGCTGATTGTACGTATAGCTAGAGAGCAGGGTGTTGGAGTTAGGGATAAGGATGTTATTGTAGCTGCTCAGAAAGTTGTCTCTAAGGCTGAGGGACGTGTAGTTGACTTAGATAGTGTTGTTCCCTCTAGAGAAGCAGTAGAGATTGCTGAGAAAACCGATAAGGATCCGTGTCTTGTAGAGCTTATTTTAAGAGAGTCTAGTGAGTTACTTAAAGTTGTTGATAGACATATTATCGTGTTGACTAGGCATGGTATAGTGTGTGCTAATGCTGGTATAGATAGGTCTAATAGTGGTGGGTTAAACAAAGTTGTACTACTACCAGTTGACCCAGATGGCTCTGCACGTAGGATACGTGAGTCTATTGAGAAGCTTACTGGTGTAAGAGTAGCCGTTGTTATAACTGATACTTATGGACGCCAGTTTCGTAGAGGAGTGGTTAACATGGCTATAGGGTTTTCCGGTATAAACCCGTTTCGTGACTATAGAGGATTGACCGATCGATACGGCTATGTTATGAGGGTTACACGTGTAAATATTGTTGATGAGATAGCGGCTGCTGCAGAACTTGTTATGGGGCAGGGTAGTGAGAACACACCATTTGCTATAGTACGTGGTGTTGATTACGAGTATTCTCTAGAGTTCTCCTATAGAGACGTATATATGGATAAGAGCCGTTGGTTGTTTAAGTAAATCCACCATGTTTATATAATGTATCTATATAGTATAGTATAGTGTTTAAACATCCTTTAAAGGGGATTGGTTGTTGTCTCTTAGAAGGATATTAGAGGATCTTGTTAGTGGTAGGATAAGTGTTGAAGAAGCTGAGAAGAGGATTAAACTGTATAGTTTAGAGAATATAGAGGATATTGTACGATTCGATCTTGGTAGAGAGGTTAGGAGGGGTGTACCGGAGATAGTGTTTGCAGAGTATAAGAGCTGTGGCTTACTAGAGAGGATTATTGATAGAATACTAGATCGTGATGGAAGGGTTATATTGTCTAGACTTAGAGATGAACACTATGGCTTAATTGAGAGGTATAGTAGAGAGTATGATGTCCTTGTAAATAGGGTTGGACGTATAGCTGTTATTCGTAGAAAAGGATATGCTGTTAAAGAGACTGGCGGTAGAGTAGGTGTTGTAGCAGCTGGTACAGCTGATATACCTTTAGCTGAGGAAGCTAGGGTTATTGTTGAAGAACTTGGCTGTAGGACTACGTGTGTATATGATGTTGGTATAGCTTGTTTTCTTAGAACACTAGATGCTGTTAAGAAACTTGTAAAAGAAGATGTTGACGTAGCTATAGTTATAGCTGGTTTAGAAGGTGCACTACCATCAGTTATAGCCTCCTTCCTAGACATACCAGTTATTGGCGTACCTGCTTCAAAAGGCTATGGACTAGGCGGTAGGGGTTTATCAGCTCTATTCTCAATGCTACAGTCATGTACTTTAGGAGTGCTTACAGTAAATATAGATAATAGTGTTGGAGCGGCAGTAGCAGCTGCATTAATAGCCAACCGTGTAGCTAGATATAGGAATAGATAGGTTTGGAGGCTATAAACCGTGTCTAGAGTACTTGTAATAGACCCACGTATAGCTGGTGCTTCTGGAGACATGTTTGTATCAGCTCTAATCGATATTGGAGGATCTATTGATAGGGTTAGAGAGGTTGCAGAGCTTATAGAGAAGCATCTAGACTTTGTTGAAGAATTCAGTATTGATGTAACTGTTGTTAAGAAAGCAGGTTCTATAAGAGCTTCTAAAGTAGTACTAAAGGTTCATGAACATAGACATGAACATGGACACCACAATGACGTGCATGAATACACTATAGATGATCTATTGAGAGATGCTAGAGAGATATCTAGAGAACTAGGGCTTAGAGACAGTACGTGTAGAATGGTCGCTGATACTATAGACATACTTGTTGAAGCAGAGTCTAGAGTCCATGGAGTTTCTAGAGATAAGGTGCACTTCCATGAACTAGCTTCTAGTGATACATTATTTGATGTTATAGCTACATATGCTCTACTTGAAGAACTTGGTTTCTTAGAGACAAAGAGGCTTTGTTTACCAGTAGCTACTGGTTCAGGAGTAATACGTATGGCTCATGGTGTAATCCCTAGTCCTGCACCAGCTGTATTAGAGATAGCTTGTAGACACGGTATACCATTAATACATAGGAGTATAGACTCTGAACTGTTAACACCAACAGGGGCAGCACTAATAGCTTCTATAACTACAGAGTTTGTTGAAACAATGCCTAGTATGGTTGTCAAGAAGATAGGCTATGGAGCTGGTGATAAAGAGTTTGAACACATACCCAATGTTCTTAGAGTTATTGAGGGCGAGGTAGCCTATGATACAAGGGATCTAGAAGTTGTAGGCCTTATTGAAACAAATGTTGATGATGTAACAGGTGAGACTCTAGGATACCTTATTGATAAACTACTTAGTGAAGGAGCTCTCGATGTACAAGTAATACCGACTACTGGTAAGAAGAATAGGCCTAGCCATATAATACAGGTTATTACTAGACCTGGTGATAAGTATAGGATAGCAAAGCTCTTAATGATTGAGACAGGCACACTTGGTGTTAGAATACATGATGTTGTAAGGATGACTGCTTATCGTGAGACAAAGTCTATAGAGGTTAGTGTTAGAGGTAGGAGGTATAGTGTTAGAGTAAAGTATTCAAAACTATCTGATGGAACAATTGTTAATGTAAAGCCTGAATATAGTGATCTAGAGGCTATTTCTAGAGAGACAGGTATACCTTTAAGAAAACTGCATAGTATTGTATATAGGTGTATTGGTTTGCAGAAGCTGTATGAGTGATTAGAGAAGGGTTTCTATAAATGGTTGTTGAGAGAAAGTTTAGGGATCTCATGGAACTACTTGGTTCTCTAGATAGGGCTGTTATAGCTTTTTCAGGAGGTCTTGATAGTAGCTTGTTACTGTATCTAGCTTTAGAGGCTATGGGTAGAGATAATGTTCTAGCAATTACTATAGATTTTCCATACATACCTAGAAATTCTATAGAGAATGCTTGTAGAGTAGCAAGGGATCTTGGTGTAAGACATATTGTTATAAGAGATAATGAGGTTATGAAGGAGAGGGATATATTGTTAAATACTAGGAATAGGTGCTATGTGTGTAAGAAGCGTATGTATAGGCTTATTAAAGAGAAAGCTATGGAGTATGGTGTAGAAGTTGTTCTTGATGGAACAAATACTAGTGATCTAGGGGAGTATAGACCCGGTATTAGAGCTTTAAGAGAGGAGGGGGTGTGCTGTCCATTTATTGATGTAGGTATAGCTAAGGATGATATAAGAGAGTATGTTGTAGAGAGGGATCTACCATTTAAACAAGTGTATAGAACAACATGTTTACTTACAAGGTTTCCATATAGATACCTTATTATTGATGATGAGTTAAAGTTGGTTGAAGAAGTAGAGCAGCTGATTATTAAGTGTAGTGGAGTAGGTTTTGTTAGAGCAAGGTTTCATGGTGATTGCCTAAGGGTAGAGACACACCCAGATTCCCTTAGTGTACTTGTAGAGAAGTTGAGAATAGGTAATTGTATTAATAAGATTAAGCAACTCGGGTTTAAGTATGTTGTAGTTGATTGTGAAGGGTATCATGGGTGGGAGTAGTTTCTATTAATTAAGCATATGCACACTATAGTACTCCTACATTAGAGCTATAGTGTGGTTACGGAAAAGTATCAACTTTTCTAGAAATGTTTAATGTGCACATTTTGTTTATAAAAGGTGCATACATAACTTTAAATTTTTAGCTGTTACACAATATACTTGAAAGGTTATGGTAATATCTAGGTGACCTAAATGTCTGAACTTGAAAAACTACTTCTTGCAGTCCATTCTGCTGTAACCTTTAAACCAGATCTGATGACTAATGACAAGCTTGAAGCTGCTACTAAAGGTCATGGTTCACTTGTTATAGCTGTATTATCTACAGCAAACGTTATAGCTGAGTTTATGATAGAAGACAGTAAGTATGCTTTAATAGATGCTAGTGCTCCAGAGATCCCTCTTGATATAATGATTGAACGTGCAGTACGTACTGCTAAAGAAGCTGGGGCTTCTCCAGAGAATGCTGCTTTGATAGCTGCTTCTCTAGCATACTTTGCTGGTGTTGGAGCTAGAGCTGGTGTGCCAATGGCTAACCGTAAACTAGGTGCTTTAGCTAGAATGCATGCTGGTGCTGCACGTACTGGGGGCATTGGACTTGTAACAAACAAGTTTACTAATAGAATACCTGCTTTTGCAGCTTATCAGAGAGTTTTTGAGAAACTAAGGGCTAAGAAGCTACTTCCATTTGATGGAGCTAAGCTACCTCCATTCGTAGCTGGTGGAGCTATCTATGGACACAGTAGGCTTGGAGAAGACATAGCTATACCAACACTAGCTAAGGAGATTGCTAAGGAGGCTGCTCTTGGAGTTAAAGAGGCTATGGAGGGTGCTGGTATAACAGCCTATCCATTATGGCCAGCACTTATTGGTACAACTGTTGCTATGGAGATTGTACACCCAGATTGTTTCCTAGGCCCAGAGTATGGACCATTCGGTTCAAAGGACTCAGCATATACAGCTGGACTTGGTGCTATAGAGGCTCTTGGACTACCAAAGGCGGTTCATATAAGGGGTACTCATGAGGAACTAGACTTTGCACGTGTTCTCGGAGACTTTGGATTAATACTAAAGGATATTGGTGCACCATCAGTACTAGGCTCTATGGCTTTAAATGAGATATTTGCTGGATTAGAAGAGGCTCCTATAATAGGTGCTGGTTTCTCAGGCGGACCAGTTAACCCACCACTAGGACACTTATGTGGTGATGCTGTACCAGCTATTCGTCTACTAATGAAGTATAAGGGTGATATGTGGAAGGCTGCTGAAGATATTAAGAAATATAAGCTACAGAGCTTCATCGATCCGGAAATGGCTATATGCTCACTAAACACTATTGCTAGAAAAGCTGAAGAAGTACGTAGAGGACCTGTTACAAAGACCTTGTTACTAGCAAGTGTTGATGTACGTGACCGTGCTATATATAGGAGAGCGTTAAAGGTATATGAAATGCTTAAAGCAGGTAAGTCACTTGAAGAAGTAGCTAGAGAGCTTGATCTAGAGCGTAAGGAGTATGTTGAAAAACGTGGTTCAATGATACTATCAGCATTTACTGGTAAGAAGATAGAGATCAAGTTCACTGAGCTACGTGGTGGTGGTAGAAGACCGGACAAGTTCTCACAGAAGTACTGGGGCTTCGACTCCTACATTAGCTACGACGTAGTTATTGATGGACAGAGGATTCATGTAGAAAATCTATCAGCTAAGGCTGTACCAGAGTTTGTATTGGAGGATAAGGTTCCAGAGGGTATACCTAAAGACTTATACGGTCTAGCCCTATTTGCTGGAGCAGTTGTTGCACAGGAATTACAGTATATTGGACATACAATAATCAACATAACCGTGCCAGCTGCTGTTGGAGCACTAGCACTAGATCTAGATCCTAAGACAGCTGCTAAACAAGCTGCAAAAGGAGCATGGCTGACAAGAGCTATACCCGGTGCTAAAGAGAGAGCTGTAGAGGTTGCAGCAATAGCTAAGATGCTCTATAAGATGCTTAATACTGAAAAACACGATATACTTCCTCCAGTAAAGTAAGTTGACACGATCTATACTTAATATAAAGTTTTTTCCCTCACATCAATAAACCTCTTAAAACAATTATGCCAATATATAGTTATTTTAATACTGGCTACTAGTGCATATAGACTATTCGGGTATGGTGGGTTATATTGGTAAAAGAGGATCTATGGCCTACAATAATGCCGTTACCACTAGACCCTAGTGAAAGATTGAGTCTTTTGAGAACGCTGTTTTCAAGGAGTATAATGTTTGAAATACTTGGTTTAATGGATCTTGATGGAATGGTTTGTCAAACAGATATAGTGAATAGTCTAAGTAGGTACTCTAATAGAACAGTTATTTATGCTCTAAAGGATCTTGTTAAGATAGGTATACTTAGAGAGCATGTAGTTATTAAGCAGAGCGGTGAACGTAGAGTTAGAGCTAAATGTTATACACTAACAGATCTTGGTAAATGGTTTTACCTACTACTAGTTAACCCATTGTGTGTTGATAGAGACTTGCTAAAAAGCACTGTTGAAGGATTGTTTGGAGACGTTATACACAAGGTTATCATGTATAGAGATATTGTTTGTCTAACAGGCCGTGATCTATCTAAGATGCTTTGTAAGAAGATTATGGAATCCTATATTAGACAGCACAAGTCTAGAGGCACCACTGTTGTAACACTAGGGTCTATAGCTATAGACCACTATGTTAGACAGAGAAAGAGCTTACGTGGGACAATATCATACTATGAATACCTCGGCTCATTCCCAGGTGGGTCGGGAGCGAATGTAGCTGTTGCTTTATCAAGACTTGGTACAGCAGCTTGTTTCTATGGTAAAGTAGCTACAGATATGTATGGTGTAGAGCTTTTAATAGACTTGTTGGAGGAGGGTGTTAGTGTTGACTGTGTTGAGATTGATAAAGACTCTAACACTATTGAGACAATAGTTTTTCTCTCAGATAGTGGTAGGTCTAACATATTATGTATGATCAATGATAGATCAGCTCTATCTCCAGATAAGCTAGATGATAGAGTGGTAGAGTATATTAGCTCTTCAAAAGCTATCTATGTTGGAGAGGTCTTCTATGAAGTAGCTTTAAAGGCTATGGAGATAGCCTATAGTAGTGGGAAGTTAATTGTATACCGTCCTCTAGAATACGCTCTAGACACTATGATGAAACAGTATCTTAGCTTGTTAAAGTATAGCCCAATAGTTATACTGAATAGGGATAAGGCTTCCCTCCTCACAGATCGTGGTTTAAGCATACCTAGTTCACTATTTGAGCTTGGAGCAAGCTATGTTATTCTAACACTAGACTCTGATGGAGCAGTAGTATACGGACGTAGCAGCGGGTCTGTTAGGTATAGACCTCCAAGTGTAAAAACCGTTGATACTGTTGGAGCAGGCGACATGTTCTCTGCTACTCTACTACACATGCTCGTTAATGGATATGATCTCTATGAAGCTGTTAAGTATAGTGTTGCTGCAGCAACATACTCTGTAACAAGCATTGGCCCTAGAACAAGAGTTCTACCTATGAGAGAGCTTGAGGAGAGAATAGGTAGTGTAGTAGTTGAGAGGGTTTAGAAGAGAAAGACTCCTCTAAACACAACTGTGTTAGAGAACCCCATACCCCTGTACTGTAAGCCATATTGTAGTAGCTATAAGAGCTAGAACTACAGTTATCACTAGATAGTCTATTGGTTTGAAACCATACTTTCTGGGTATGGTAGGCTTCTTGTTTGAACCAAAAGCTCTAGACTCCATTGCCAGAGATAGCTTCTCAACATAGAGTATTGCCTGATTATATAGTGGTACTAGTACAGGGATCATCTTATGCATTTTCTCAAAAAACCCGCACTCCTCTATATTCCATCCACGTGCTTTCTGTGCATCAACTATTTCATCATAGATTCTCCTAAACATTGGTGCTAGCCTCCAAGCTGTAGCTATAGTGAATGTTAACTGGTATGGTGCACCTATTTTCTGGAATAGGTATAGTATGTCAGTGAATGGTATAGTGTATGTTAAAATAGATATAAATATTATAGAGAAAAATATCTTCTCAGCAAAGTTTACACCAAACAACAAGCCTCCTAGAGTAGCCTTAAAACCAAGCAACTCAAATACTGTCTGATTACCATTTTCTATTCTCAAAAACACTGGATTGTATAGGAAGGACTCTAACAGTACAACTAGTGCTATAAAGGGCACTATGTATTTAAAGATAGACAATGCATACCTCCATGGAACTCTAGACACTATTCCAGGTAAGACTATTATAGCTAGAGTCATAAGTTGCCATAGAGGGTGTGTCCAAATAGCTAATTGTATAACAACTAGTAAACCCCATAGAAGCTTTGTACGTGGATCAAGCCTATGCCATATAGTGTCTAACTTTCTATACTCAAGAGCCACAGCCATCCCCTCTAACAAGATCCTCTATTAGACTAAGAGCTTCATCAACTGTAATAGGGTACTCTCTAAGACCGGGTAGGAGCTTCATCAACAGCTCTGTGACTTGTGGCGGCTTTAGTGAAGCCCTCTTTAATACATCATTATTAGTGAAAAACCTATGCACCAATCCATCATACATTATTCTCCCACTGCTAAACACTATAAGCCTATTAACATAAGCTGATACAAGCTCTATATCATGTGATATAACTATAACTGTAACGCCATTATTATTAAGCATCTTAAGTATCTCCATAACCTCTACAGACTCCGCCCAATCCTGTCCAGCAGTAGGCTCGTCAACAACAAGTATTCTAGGCTTCATAGAGAGAACAGCTCCAAGAGCAACACGTTTCTTAAGACCTCTTGGAAGCCTACCGGGTGATACATCTCTATACTCCTCTAAACCAAGTATTTTAAGAACATACTCCACTCTCTCCATAACCTCTCTATTAGATAAACCAAGGTTTCTTGGGCCAAAAGCTATCTCTTCCTCAACAGTTGGTCTAAAAAGCATTGCATCAGGGTTTTGATAAACATATCCTACAGTTTTTGAAAGAATAGCTGTTGATAAGTTCCTAGTATCTTCTCCATAGACTAGTACTCTACCCTTAACTGGTTTTAGAAGACCGTTTAAGTGTTTAGCAAAAGTAGTCTTACCAGATCCATTGTGCCCAACTATTCCAATAAACTCTCCACTATAGATCTCTAGATTAACCCCTCTTAATGCATGGACTCCATTAGGGTAGATATAGTGTAGATCCTCTACATAGACTGCTAAATCCCTATCCATAGCCTTGTTAAAACCATGTGTTTGTTTAACAAGTCTATATCTCCTATGTATAACATGTTCTCTAAGAATGCTGGCTGCCTCTTCTATAGTTATAGGTATCTTAGACAAATCTATGAGTCTATGTCTTCTTAACTTATAGAATAGTTCTACAACTTGTGGTATTTTAACTCCAATACCCTTAATCTTCTCATAATCTTCTAGAACCTCCCCTGGCTCTCCATCAGCTATAATCCTCCCCTTATACATTACTACAAGTCTATTAGATAGAGATAGTGCCTCTCCAGTCTCCTGTGTAATCAATATAGCTGTAATACCATACCTACTATTAAGCTCCTGTATTACAGAGTAGATCAGTTGTCTACCAATAGGGTCAAGCATTGAAGTAGCTTCATCAAATACAAGGATTGATGGGAGCATTGCTAAAGCTCCAGCTATTGCTACACTCTGTTTCTCACCACCACTTAGTAGCATAGGGTTTCTATCCTCATACCCCTTAAGCCTAGTAGCTTTTAATGCATACTCTACTCTCCACAGTATCTCATCTATTGGTAGACCAAGGTTTGATGGGCCGAAAGCTATTGAATCCCATACAGTCATTCCCAGACACTGTATTTCCGGTTCATCAAATATTAATCCAACATTTTGGGAAAGAACTGGTATAGAGTGCTCACGTGTATCCAATCCATTAACCAATACTCTACCCTCAAGCTTACCACCAGTTATAAAGTGGGGTATTGTACCGTTGAGTAAGTAGGCTAGTGTAGTCTTACCAGATCCTGTGGGGCCAAGTATTGATACTATCTCTCCCTTCCTAATCCTTAATGTAACGTTTTCTAAAGCAGGCCTAGTACTTCTAGGATAAGTATATGATACATTAACCATTTCTACAGCATACTCGGTCAATAAAACACCACTACCTATACCTTTTAACAGCATCAGCTAGTAGAGCAGCTATAAAAGCGTTAATAAATGAGGCATAGGCTAGTATAGGGAAGTATGGAAGCATCATAGCTAAACCCCAGACAAAACATAGTGGTATGAGGACTCCGAAAGTATTAACAAAGACTGCTAACGCTATAGCAAACACTATGTTTAAAGGCTTCCTAAACCTACGGTAACAGTAAGCATATAGTGACCCCGCTAGAGCCATAGCTGGATAGGAAGTCCATATTATAGGTATTAAAGCTATAAGTCCTTTAGTAAAATGGGATAACATACAGCCTAGTGCAAGGACAATAGCTCCCTCTGGTAAACCATAGTATGCTGCTACAAAGTATCCTGCTAGAGAGTCTAGAGCTACAGTAGGTCCAAGAGGTATGAAAGAACCTGCTACTGATAGAGCTAGGAATACAGTTATTCTAGCAACTCTACGTGTAGACAATCTAAACACGTCTCCTCACCTTATAATAGAGTATAGTAGAGATACATATGATAGACATACATAGTATAGTAATAGGGAGAAACATCTTTTGAATAAAATCCTCTCTAATAAACACTACATCATCAACACTATTGACGACAACGCATAAGCTATTAGACAAGTTTATGGGAGCACCATACACCACTACATGATCCATTGGATGCACTGTTATAGACATAAACGGGTCTACAACCGTAACCTCTACTCCATTATCTTCAATAATGAAGTATCCTACACCCGTCCTAGTAACAGTTCCTTCAACAACAACTAATGGCGTGCAGACACTTATACTAGACAGTTCTACTCTAGTAGGCTTGACAACCTGTCTCCCAATAGCAGTAGCTTGTTCAAATAACTCTAAAATCCATGAACCATGTACTAAACTATCCCCTCCTACCTCCATAATATATCCAGAAGCTTTAACTACATCACCTCTACTAAACCCTTCATAGCCTCTAAGATATCTTGTACCTAGTAGGAACGTCGATCTATTACTCCAGAATATGTAGGTATGACTAGATAGCTCATACCCAGTATAGACGCATAATACACTAACCTTCCTACCAAGCAGTCTAAAAGCCCTATCCTTAACAGTAGATACATTCAATACACTATTACCTAGACTATTGATATAGAAAGGAATTTTCTTAACAAGACTATTATTGATATAGAAACATACATCAATCCATCCTACATCTAGACAACTAAGATCAATTCTTACAGTAGTCCATAAAACATTAGTGTCTAAAACATCTACATCTAATTCAACATCATTAGCTAATACTCTAAGATAACTAGTAGCATTAGAGGGGTATATGGTAAACAAGGCCTCTCTATCACTAGATATGGATACACTATATGGTTTCTTAAGCTCAATAACAACACTACTACCAACTTCTCTAAACAATGTATTAACTCCTCTAGTGGATAAATAGACTAGAGTATACCCATATGAGAAGCCATCTCGGCTAGAGCCACACCACCATCTACCCGATAGAGCTGGTGAAACATATACTCTAAGCCCTCTATACTCTATATCTGCACGTATATGCCAGTGTCCGCAAAACAGTGTAGCATTAACTTCTTTTAACAACTCAAAGACTCTATCTACATTACTGTCTCTAGCCCACTCTAGAGGAGGTTCATGGGAGAATACTATAACCCTGTTCTTACTAGATAGACGTAGATCCTTCTCAACCCAATACACTTCTTCAATGGGGAATGAGTAGATAAGCTCTCCATTACTAATTACATGTGGACTCAATACTATGAAATGGTATGGGCCATAGTTGAATGAGTAGTAGGGTGGACCAAGATATCTAGTATACATTCCTAGTCCATAGAGAGGGTTATCTTCCTTTATGGATGGGTTCTTTAAACCAAATAGGTCATGGTTTCCAGGAGTGTTATAGACTGGTTTTGGTAGAGTGCTTGTTAGGTTTCTATATAGTGTAAACCATTTACTAGCAGTATCCTTGTCAACCCAGTTAGCATCAGCGACAATATCTCCTGTATTTACTATAAAGTCTATTCTATTGTATAATTTATTTATCTCTCTAAATACTCTAGCAAGGTATTCACTAGGGTTAGCAGTTGCATTAACTTTTAAAGCATAGCTTACCTCCTTACTTGAACTAGCTAAGTGTGTATCAGTAATCCATGCTATAAAGAGTTCATTACCTTCTACTGTCTCCCTAAATCCAAAATAGACTCTATCTCTATCAGAGACTCCTACATACCAGGGTGTTACAGGTTTGTATCCACTAGGTTTTATGGCAAACACTATAGAGTAGGGTCCTTTATCAATTAAGGCTTTCCCTTCAATATCTGTTAATACTATATCAACTCCATTAGATACTGCTAAACCACTTAATGGCTTATCAACACCTGGATCGTATATGGAGTTTCCGTTAACATCTATAAATGTTGTGGCCAATATATGTGAACTATTATTATAACATACAGCTATTTTGGTAAAGAGGGTTAGTATAAGTAGGGTGTGTAGAAAAACAGTTTTCTCCATATTTTATCTAGCCTCACAATTACTATAGCTTTCTCTACATCCCTTCTACTCCTTTTCAACAACTACTTTAACAGTCCACCATTCAAACCCTGCGTTAAAGTATGCATCCCTATCATCTTTTGATTTATGTGATCCCTTACTATCAATTATATCAACTAGTATATGGTCTACAATAGCATCCTTTTTTGAAGGAACTAGTATGAGCTTTAATGGACCGCCTACTTTAGATGAAAGGTATTTTCCATCACCCATAAAGGCTATCATAATGTCTGGACAATACTTCCTAATACCATCCACGTCAAGCACTACCTTATACCCATCCTTAGCTACCAATGCTACTCTAGAAGCTGATTGAGCATCTAGATAGTCTAGAAGCTTTAGTATAGACACACCCTTATACGTAATATTCTTCTTCAACCATGGATCATAGATTGTATACTCCTTATCAGCTATAGCTTCAAGCATGTCAATATCGAATTCAAACTTGTCTCCATTATTTGTCTTCCCAATATCTCCCTCAACTGTTAACAATACTTCTCCACTAGGTTTGGGAGGAGGCTGATGTAGAGACTGTATCCATAGTATATAGCCTAGACTTAGTAGTACTGCAACTACTATAATAGCTATAATAGCTTTAACTAGAGGCTTCACACACCCTCACCCATCCACTCCTTATGCCTCTTATACATAGTCCATACAAGATAAGCTAAACCACCCTCTACAGCACCTATAATCCAGTTTACAAGATTCCCGAGTTCATAGCCTAGTCCATTCCATAGTATACTCCATAGATCCATTAGAGACCCCACCTAGAAACTCTAACGATATTACTATTATTGTATGTTATAGAATATAAAGTTTCATACTTGAAACAGCCAGATCTATGACATAAATTCTAGATCCATATAATATATCATAGATCTATTACCTATATAGTAATCAGCTAAAATATATTATGTATGTGAAAAAGAAATATCGTTGTATAAACTGGTTAAGCTAGAGCTCTTTCTTCAATATACTTTAGTATAATGTCAGAGGCTGCCTCCGGATCTGGTTCAATAACTATTCTACCACCAGTAATGTTCACCATTTCTTCAGTAAGTATCTTCTCCACATTAGGAGCAGCTATTACTGGTGGAATGGTTCCAATATGGCTGAGTATACCATGGGCTACATGGTATAGTGCAGCACTAAGTGCTTTACCATTCATCCACTCTGGAGCACTAGCTGCAAACGGTGTTTTATAGAATGGTATACCTAGCTCTCTAGCTATCTCATATAATACTAGGAGCTGGCGTGTAGTCTCTACACACAAGGCTAGAGGTATAGCTGGGGGTAGTCCATAGCCTTTAAGGAACTCTCTAAGACCCTTGCCAGCTAGTTCTAGAGCATCTGGTTTGGCTAAACCAGTTAGAGCTATAGCTGTCATAGAACAGCCTGTTGCAAAGACTAGTACATCGTTTTCTATAAGCCTCTTAGCTATTGTATAGTGTCCATAGTTGTGCTTGATCTTTGGGTTTGTACAGTGGTGCATAACAACTACTCCCTTGATATACCCTTGTTTAATAGCTTCAGCTAAAGGCTTTAAGCTACCTCCAAAAACTTTCCTCAACCCAATTGTTGTTGGATTTGTAGTAAACTCTGACACATGCACTGGCTTATATACTAGATCCCTTCTACGGTGTCTATAGTTTTCAATAGCTAACTTAACAATCTCTCTCGCTATTGTTGACGCATTCTCTATAGTCATAGGCATATTAATTGCTTCAGGGAGTTTTGCTACAGGATCAATATTTACTATCTTAGTATGGTATTTCTTAGCAATCTCTACTAGATACGGATATACACACTGGTGGTCAACAACCACTACCTCAACCATACCAGTTATCATCGGCAGCTCCTGCATGATCATGTTCCCACTTGGTATGATTACAGAAATACCCTTAGCACCAGCCTCCTGTGCTTTCTTAACAAGCTCTGGATCCTGTGCAGCACTTCTAAGCTTACTGATAAAGGCTGGCACTATACGTATGAATATATTCACGTTACCAGGGTCTATTATGCCTAAACCACTCCTCCCCTTACCAGGCATCTTATCTCCAAGAATGATCTCGTCAAGAACGGTTGTTGTAAATGTAGCTAGTAGTCCATCAGCTATAGCTATACGTATTGCCTGCTTAATAATACTCATAGGGTCTGAGTCTGTACCCATGTTCATACGATAGTTTGCTTCAAAATACTCTCTAGCAAGACCTCTAGGCAGTAGACCCTGTTTTCTCCAAATCTCTACAACTTCTTGTGGAACAAGCTTGGTTACAGTGACTAGTGGTTCACTACTAATCCTCATAATCTCTCTCTCCAATAGAGAGGCTAGAGAACCAAGTTTCACATTACAAGACTCTCCTCCAACACCCAGTAAACCAGCGATCTCCTCCAAGCGATCAACACTCTTAACACTATACTCACGTGTCCTACCAGATGCTACAGCCTTAGCTATATCTATCATCAACAATGCTTCCTGCAGCCTAGTAGCAACTCCAGATACAACAAGCTCTAGTAGATCACGTGAGGCCATGAGATCCTGGTCTGCACCACAAGCTCCAGCAGGGAAGCCGTAGCCAAATGGGTCGATCCTACATGGTCCTATGTTACATCTCCTACAACACACACCTGTTAAACCAAAGCCGCACTGTGGTTGTTGATACTGGTATCTATGCCATATAGTGTCAATACCTTCAATATCTGCTTTCCTTACAAGCTCGTTGACTTCAGGTGTTATTGAAACATACCCTCTTATACGTAGACCTATAAAGGGCTTCTTATACATAGGAGGCTCACCTCATAAACCATGTTGTTGAACGAGACTTACGGGATAACCTATGTAGAGGGGATTCAGGATGTGTAGGTAGAGTTAGATAGAACATGGGGGGTATAGAAAGCTCTTTTCTAGCACTATAGTATATGTTGAAGAACTCCTCTCTCTTCACCCTCATAACATCATCTATAGTTCCATAAACTAGAGCTCCTGTTGGACAAGCTTCTACACAAGCAGGTAGCTCACCCCTCCTCACACGCTCTAGACACATGTCACATTTAACAAGAACTCTACTAGCCAAGTCGATCTCTGGAACGCCAAAGGGACACGCTATACTACACTCTAAACACAGTATACACTTCTCATGATCAACAAGTACGTTTCCATAGTCATCCCGGTACAAAGCCCTTGTTGGACAAACCTGTATACATGGAGCATCCTCACAGTGCCGGCAGTTTACTGGAGCTGGTAAACCAGAACTCCATACATAGACAACTCTTATTCTTGGAACAGGCCTTGGCTCCTCCCTTACTGCTCTGTATATGTCCCTAGTCTTTGAATGCTCAATAGCACAAGCGATCTCGCATGAGCGGCAGCCAACGCATTTATCTGGGTTAATGAGTACTACATACTTCTCTAAAGACAGCACAATAGCCACCGTAGAGTTCTTATATACAGCTTTAGTTATTAACTATTCCTATAAATTATTATCCCAAAGCTGTTATCATGGAAACTAGTTGTTCTTCATACTGTCTAAACAGTATATTATGTTAGAGGAGATGCTCTATCATTCTTAAATCATCTATAGTGTTTACATTATATACGCTATTTCTATACTCTAAAGGCATGTTATCAAGTAGTATAATAT